>DASTCJ010000227.1:0-12852 GCA_035605575.1 Candidatus Methylomirabilota bacterium | reverse complement strand
CTGCTGAAGCCCCTCCGCCCGGCCGAGCTCGCGCCCGTGCTCGACCTCGCCCTCGCTCGCTTCACGGACACCCGAGCGCTGAAGCAATCGCTGGAGGGCCGCAAGGTGATCGAGCGTGCGAAGGGCAGGCTAATGGCGCGTCTCGGCCTGAGCGAGGACGAGGCGTTCCGGCGGCTGCGCCGCGCCGCCATGGACAGCCGCCGCCCCATGGTCGACATCGCGAAGGAATTGCTCGTGTGACCCTCCACCGGACAACGGCGTCCACACACCTGGTGGCAATGGCGCCGCCGATCACGGAGCCAACTCAACCCAGAGGAGATGCCATGTCCACGTACTCTCGCCGGGAGTTTTTGAAGACGACGCTCGTCGCCGCCGGCGCCGGCGTCGCCGTCGGCCACGGGCTGCCGTCGATCGTGAGCGCGCAGTCGAAGGAGCCGATCAAGATCGGCGTGCTCCACTCGCTCTCGGGCACGATGGCCATCAGCGAGGTCTCGCTCCGCGACGTCGTGCTGATGGCCGCCGAGGAGATCAACGCCAAGGGCGGCGTGCTCGGCCGCAAGCTCCAGCCGGTCGTGGTCGATCCCGCCTCGAACTGGGATCTGTTCGCCGAGAAGGCCAAGCAGCTGCTGCTCCAGGACAAGGTCGCGGTCGTCTTCGGCTGCTGGACGTCCGTCAGCCGCAAGTCGGTGCTGCCCGTCTTCGAGAACAACAACGGCCTGCTCTTCTATCCGGTCCAGTATGAAGGTGAGGAGTGCAGCAAGAACGTTTTCTATACCGGCGCAACCCCGAATCAACAGCTGATTCCGGGCGCTGAATATCTGATGTCGAAAGAGGGCGGCGGCTACAAGAAGTTCTATCTGCTCGGCACCGACTACGTCTTCCCGCGCACGGCCAACAAGATCCTCCGCGCGTTCCTGCTCGCCAAGGGCGTGCCGGCCGACAGCATCGCCGAGGAGTACACGCCGTTCAACCATCAGGACTATCAGACGATCGTCGGCAAGATCAAACGCTTCTCCTCGGGTGGCAACGCCGCCGTGCTCTCGACGATCAACGGTGACAGCAACGTGCCCTTCTACAAGGAGTTCGCGAACCAGGGCATGCGCGCCGAGAACGCGCCCATCATGGCCTTCAGCGTGGCCGAGGACGAGCTGCGCGGCATGGATACCTCGTCGCTGGTCGGCCATCTCGCAGCGTGGAACTACTACCAGTCGGTGGAGGCGCCACAGAACGCGAAGTTCGTCAACGCGTTCAAGGCGTACGCGAAGAAGAGCAATCTCCCCGGCGGCGACAAGCGCGTGACGGACGATCCGATGGAAGCGGCGTACTTCGGCGTGTACGTGTGGAAGCAGGCGGTGGAAAAGGCAAAGACCACCGACGTCGATGCCGTGCGCAAGGCCGTCTACGGCCAGGAGTTCCTGGCTCCCGGCGGCAAGATCAAGATGCACGAGAGCAACCACCACGCCTACAAGCCCGTGCTCATCGGCGAGATCTTGAAGAACGGTCAGTTCAAGGTCGTCTCGCGCACGAAGGGACTGGTGGAACCGGAGCCCTGGTCGAAGTACACGAGCCCGGACAAGGGCTGCGACTGGGTCGGTCACCAGGGGACGTACCAGAAGAAGGCCTGATGCGTCGACTGATCGCCGTCCTGTTCGTCGCCTGGCTCGCTGCGCCCGCGGCGGGCCAGGCGGCACCGCTCGCGCCGGCCGACGCCGAGCGCGCGCTCCAGGCACTCGCCGGCGACGATGGCGAGCGGCGGGAGGCGGCCGTGATCGCGCTCGGCGGCACCGGCGATCCGAAGTGGCTCGAGTTCCTCGCCGCCCTTCGCGACGGCAACGTCTATGCGCGCACGAAGAACGGCGCCGCCGAGGTGCTCGTCGGCGGCGCCCGCTCCACTCAGGGCGATCAGGAGGTGATCGAGCTCACGACGCCCTACGACGGCGCCGCACGCGGCCGAGCGCCGCTGGCGTCGCTCAAGGAAGTGGCCGCCGACCGGCGGCTGCGCGTCGCCATCAAACCGTTCCTCGATGCTGACGAGACGAAGCTGCAGCTCGCCGATCCCGATCCCGCGGTCCGCCGCGGCGCGGCGATCAAGCTCGGCAATCAGGCGGACGCGCGCTCCGCGAGCGTGGTGGAGACGGCGCTGGCCCGGGAGTCGGATCGCTGGGTGCGGCACGCGCTCGCCGAGGCGCTCGCGCTGATCCGGCTCGGCGGCGCCGACGAGTCGCGGCGGGTCGATGCCGCACGCGCGCTCGGCGAGCTGCACTCGGCGACCGCGTTACCCGCGCTCCGCGCGCTCGCCCGCGATCCGGCCGCGCCGGCGCCGCTCCGCGCCGCCGCCGAGCGCGCGACCGGACAGATCGAGCGGTGGGGCATGCTCACGGCCACGGTGGAGACGCTGTTTCAGGGGGCGTCGCTGGCCTCGATCCTCTTGCTGATGGCGCTCGGCCTGGCCATCGTCTTCGGCCTCATGGGCGTGATCAACATGGCGCACGGTGAGCTCATGGCGCTCGGCGCCTACGCGACCTACGTGGTGCAGAACCTCTTTCGTGCGAGCTGGCCCGGGGCGTTCAACTACTACTTCCTGGTCGCGTTGCCCGTCTCGTTCGTCGTGGCGGCCGGGGTCGGGGTGGTGCTGGAGCGCGGCGTGATCCGACGCCTCTACGGCCGCCCGCTCGAGACGCTGCTGCTCACGTGGGGCGCCTCGCTCATCATCCAGCAGGCGCTGCGACTGTGGTTCGGCGCCGCCAACGTGGATGTCGCCTCGCCCCGGTGGCTGTCGGGCGGCGTCCCGGTGATGGTCGATCTCACGCTCCCGTACAATCGGGTGTTCATCATCGGGCTGGCCACGCTGGCGGTGGCCGCGATGTACTGGCTGCTCTTCCGCAGCGACGCCGGACTGCGGATCCGCGCGGTCATGCAGAATCGCGCCATGGCCGGCTGCCTCGGCGTGCGCGCCGGCTGGGTGGACGCGGCCACGTTCGCCGTGGGTGCCGGCCTCGCCGGACTCGCCGGCTGCGCGCTCACGCAGATCGGCAACGTCGGGCCGTCGCTCGGCCAGAACTACATCGTCGACTCGTTCATGGTCGTGGTCACCGGCGGCGTCGGCAAGCTGGCGGGCACGATCCTGGCCGCGGGCGGCATCGGCGCTCTCAACAAGGGCATCGAGCCGGCGCTGGGCGCGGTGTTCGCGAAGGTGGCCATCCTCATCGGCGTCGTCCTCTTCCTGCAACGCCGGCCGGCCGGGCTCTTCGCGGCGCGGGGTCGCAATGCGGAAGCGTGAGCTCGTCGCGGTCGGCGTGGCGGCGGCCGTGCTCGTCGTGGCCCTGCCGATCGGAAACGCGCTGCCGCCAAGCTCGCCGCTGCACGTGCCGGACTTCACGCTCAATCTCTTCGGCAAGTTCCTGGCGTACGCGATCCTCGCGCTCGGACTCGATCTCCTGTGGGGATACTCGGGCGTCCTCAGTCTCGGGCACGGGGTGTTCTTCGGACTCGGCGCATATGCGATGGGCATGCACCTCATGCTCGAGATCGGTGCGAAGAGCGTGTACCAGAGCGCGCTCCCGGATTTCATGGTCTGGAACCGTGTCACCGCGCTGCCGCTCTTCTGGCGGCCGTTCTACTCCGGCGCGTTCACGCTCGCGGCCGTGCTCGTCGTTCCCGCCGTCGTCGCCTTCGCCTTCGGCTACCTGGCCTTCCGCAGCCGCATCCGCGGCGTGTACTTCTCCATCATCACGCAGGCGCTTGCGCTGTCGGCGTGGCTGGTGTTCAACCGCAACGAGATGAATCTCGGCGGCACCAACGGTCTGGCGGATTTCAAGACGATCTTCGGCTTTCCGCTGAACCGGCCGGCGACGCAGCGCGCGCTCTATGCCATCACGGCGGTCGCGCTGATCGCCGCCTACCTGCTGTGCCGCTGGATCACGGGCAGCCGGGCGGGGAAGGTGCTCATCGCCATTCGCGACAGCGAGACGCGCGCGCTCTTCTCGGGGTACTCGCCGGCGCGTTACAAGCTGTTCGTGTTCGTCGTGTCCGCCGTGCTCGCCGGCGTGGCGGGCGCGCTCTACGCCCCGCAGGTCGGCATCGTCACGCCGGCCAAGATCGGCGTGCTTCCGTCGATCGAGATGGTGGTGTGGGTGGCGGCGGGCGGCCGCGGCACGCTCGTCGGCGCCATCGCGGGCGCCATCGGCGTGAACTGGATGCAGTCGTGGCTGACCACGAGCTATCCCGACCTCTGGCTGCTCTTCCTGGGCGGCCTCTTCATGGGCGTCGTGCTCTTCTTCCCCGACGGCGTGACCGGCGCGCTGGCGCGGGCGGGTGACCGGCTCCGCCTGCTCCTGCGACGCCGGCCGGGGGAGGTGCTGGCGCCGGCCGGGCGCCAGGCGCTGCCATGAGCGGGCGGTCCATCGTCTATCTCGAAGACGTCACCGTCGCCTACGACGGCTTCCGCGCGCTGTCTCACCTCAATTTCTTCATGGAGCGCCGCGAGCTGCGCGTCGTCATCGGTCCGAACGGCGCCGGCAAGACCACGCTGCTCGACGTCATCTCGGGGCGGGCGAAGCCCGAGAGCGGCCGCGTCATCTTCGGCGACCACACCGACGTGCTCCCGCTGCGCGAGAACGAGATCGCCGCCCTCGGCATCGGGCGGAAGTTCCAGACGCCGTCGGTGTTCGTGAACCTGAGCGTGTGGGACAACGTCGAGCTCTCGCTCAAGCGGGCGCGCACCGGTGTGCTGGCGGCGCTCTTCGAGCGTGACGGCGCGGGAGAGCGCGAGCGCATCGCGGCCACGCTCGACACCGTACGGCTCGCGGGAAAGGCGCGCCTGCGCGCCGGCTCGCTGTCGCACGGGGAGAAGCAGTGGCTCGAGATCGGAATGGTGATGGCGCAAGACCCCGAGCTGTTGCTGATCGACGAGCCGGTGGCCGGCATGACCGAGGAGGAGACGGCGCGAACGGGCGAGCTGCTCGAGTCGATCGCCGCCGACCGCTCCGTGCTGGTGATCGAGCACGACATGGAGTTCGTGCGTCAAATCGCGCGAACCGTCACCGTGCTCCACCAGGGCTCCGTCCTCTGCGAGGGACCGGTGGAGCAGGTGCAGTCGGATCCGCGCGTGCTCGAGGTCTATCTCGGCCACCGGGAGACGGCCCATGCTCAGCGTTGAGCGGCTCGACGCCGCGTATGGCGGCTCCCAGGTGCTGTGGGGCGTGGACCTCCACGTCGGCGCGGGGGAGGTCGTCTGCTTGATGGGGCGCAACGGCGTGGGCAAGACCACGCTGCTCAAGACGGTGATGGGACTCTTGCCCGCCCGTGGCGGCCGCGTCGTCTTCGATGGAACGGACGTGACGCGCTGGTCGTCCGACCGTCGCGCGCGCGCGGGGATCGGCTACGTGCCGCAGGGGCGGGAGATCTTTCCGCACCTGAGCGTGCTCGAGAACCTGCGCGTCGCCCAGCTCGGCGGCGGTCGCGGCGGGCGGATGGACGACGTGCTCGAGCTGTTCCCCGCGCTCGCCCGCTTGCGCGCGCGCAAGGGCGGCGTCCTCTCGGGCGGCGAGCAGCAGATGCTCGCCATCGCCCGCGCCTTGCTCACGCGCCCGAAGCTGCTGATCCTCGACGAGCCGACCGAAGGCATCCAGCCCTCGATCATCCTCGAGATCGAGGCGGCGATCCGTCGCATCAAGACGGACCTGCGCCTGGCCGTCCTGCTCGTCGAGCAGTATCTGGAGTTCGCCGAGCGGCTGGCCGACGGCTATGTGATCATGGCGAAGGGAGCCGTGGTCGCGGCGGGGGACACCCGCGAGCTGCGACCGGAGCAGGTCAAGCAGCACCTGGCGGTCTGACGAGGCTCGACGATGCACCTCACGCCACGAGAGCAGGAGAAGCTGTTGGTCTTCACGGCGGCCGAGCTGGCGCGCCGTCGCCGCGCGCGCGGGCTCAAGCTGAACCATCCCGAAGCGCTGGCCATCATCACGGCCGAGATCCTCGAAGGGATCCGCGACGGCCGCAGCGTCTCGGAGCTGATGGCCGCCGGGCTCGATATCCTCGGCCGCGACGACGTGATGGAGGGCGTGCCCGAGATGATCGACGAGGTGCAGGTCGAAGGCACCTTTCCGGACGGCACGAAGCTCGTGACGATCCATCACCCCATTCGCTGAGTGATTCCCGGCGAGTATCTGCTCGAGAGCGGTGACGTCATCGCCAACGCGGGACGTCGCACCGTGGAGCTCACGGTCGAGAACACCGGCGACCGCCCGATCCAGGTCGGCTCGCATTTCCACTTCTTCGAGGCCAACCGCGCGCTGCGCTTCGACCGCGCGCAGGCGTTCGGCATGCGGCTCAACGTGCCGGCGGGGACGGCCGTGCGCTTCGAGCCGGGTGACGCCAAGCGTGTGAGCCTCGTGGAGCTCGCGGGCGCCCGCCGCGTCTTCGGTCTGAACGGCCTCACCGACGGCGGGGATCGCGCGCAGGCGCTGCGCCGACTGACGGAGTGGGAGCGCGCGTGACGCTGCGACTGACGCGCCGGCAGTACGCCGATCTCTATGGCCCCACCACCGGCGACCGTGTGCGGCTCGCCGACACGGAGCTGTTGATCCGGATCGAGCGCGACCTCACCGTGCCGGGCGAGGAGGCGAAGTTCGGCGGCGGCAAGGTGATCCGCGACGGCATGGGACAGTCGGCGCGCGCCACGCGGGCCGATCAGACGCTCGACGCCGTGATCACCAACGCCGTCATCATCGATCACTGGGGCATCGTGAAGGCGGACATCGGCATCCGCGACGGCCGCATCGTCGCCATCGGCAAGGCCGGCAATCCCGATCTGATGGCCGGCGTCTCGCCCGGAATGACGGTGGGGGCCGGCACCGAGGTCATCGCAGGCGAGGGCCGGATCGTGACCGCCGGGGGCCTGGACGCGCATATCCATTTCATCTGCCCGCAGATCGTGACCGAAGCGATCACCGCCGGGCTCACCACGTTGATCGGCGGCGGCACCGGCCCGGCCACTGGCACCGCCGCCACCACGTGCACGCCGGGCGAGTGGAACATCCACCGGATGCTCGAGGCGTCCGAGGCGTTTCCGGTGAACATCGGCCTGCTCGGCAAGGGCAATGCCTCGGCGCCCGATCCGCTGCGCGAGCAGATCGCGGCCGGCGTGATCGGGCTGAAGCTTCACGAGGACTGGGGCACCACGCCGGCCGCCATCGACTGCGCGCTCTCGGTGGCCGACGAGTACGACGTCCAGGTCGCGATCCACACCGACACGCTGAACGAGGCAGGCTTCGTGGAGGACTCGATCCGCGCCTTCAAGGGGCGCACGATCCACACCTATCACACGGAAGGCGCCGGCGGCGGCCACGCGCCCGACATCATTCGCGTGTGCGGCGAGCCGAACTGCCTGCCGTCCTCGACCAATCCCACGATGCCGTTCACCGTGAACACGATGGACGAGCATCTCGACATGCTGATGGTCTGCCACCACCTGAACCCCTCGATTCCCGAGGACCTCGCCTTCGCGGAATCGCGCATTCGCGCCGAGACGATCGCCGCCGAAGACGTGCTGCACGATCTCGGCGCCATCAGCATGATGTCGTCGGACTCGCAGGCGATGGGGCGCGTGGGCGAGGTCATCATTCGCACCTGGCAGACCGCGGACAAGATGAAGCGCCAACGCGGCGCGCTACCCGGCGACGGCGCCGGCGACGACAACGCGCGCGTGAAACGCTACGTCGCGAAGTACACGATCAACCCCGCCATCGCGCACGGTGTCGCCGAGCACGTGGGCTCGATCGAGCCCGGCAAGCTGGCCGACCTCGTGCTGTGGCGTCCGGCGTTCTTCGGCGTGAAGCCGGAGCTCGTCGTGAAGGGCGGGCTCATCGCGTGGGCGGCCATGGGCGATCCGAACGCGTCCATCCCGACGCCGCAGCCCGTGCTCTATCGTCCGATGTTCGGCGCGCTGGGCCGCGCACGAGCCAGCACGGCGGTCACCTTCGTGTCGGCGGCGGCGCTGGCGGGTGATGTCGGGGGACGGCTCGGACTGCGTCGCGTGGTCGCGGTGCGGGGGTGTCGCGGCATTGGCAAGCGGGACATGATTCACAACGATGCGGTGCCGCGCATTGAAGTGGATGCGGAGACGTATCAGGTGCGGGCCGACGGCGCGCTGTTGACTTGCGAGCCGGCGCGGGTCCTCCCGATGGCGCAGCGCTACTTCTTATTTTGAACGGGCGATGAAAACGGCCCATCTGCGTCGTTGCCGACGCGTCCCACTCCCTGCGGCGTACGCGGCGTACGCCTCAGTCGGGGACGCGTCGGCGCCTAGCATCTGGGCCGTTTTGATCGCCCTCTCCATTTCAACATTCTTCGAATGGTTCGCTGGGCTACCGAAATGGTGGGCGCATTCGCGCTTCGCGCGGGGGCTGGGAGCATCCTTTATATGGGGCGGTGGGTCGGGTGGGGGCTGGGTGGTTATTTACCAGGCCTGGTGCTTGTTGGATGCGCGCTTCGCGCGGCCGTGGTGGCGACCTCTTCTGGTTTTACAGCCGTCCTTCTGACATGACGGAGCCGGTGATCGTTGTTACGCGGCCGCATGTGCATGTGCATGATGCGGATCTTTCGCGCAAGGAGAGAGATCGGTTGGTGTTGACGGCGGAGGAGAGGCGGTGGGGGCGACGGCGAGTCACGACGGAGAAGGGGAGGACGTTGGCGCTGGCGTTGCCGACGGGGAGTGTGTTGACGCCGGGGGAGATCTTGTATGTGGCGGCGGAGTGGTACGTGACCATCGAGGCGGCGGCGGAGGCGGTGCTGGCGGTGACGCCGCGGTCACGTGAGGAAGGGCTGCGGGTGGCATTCGAGGTGGGGAACCGGCATTTCAGCCTGGCGCTCGATGGCGAGCGGCTGCTGGTGGCCGATGATCCGGCCATGGAGCAATTGTTGAGGCGGCTGGGCGTGACGTTCGAGCGGGCGCATGCCGCGTTCATGCCGATCGGGTTGAGTCATCGCCACGAGCGCCATGACCACTGACGCGCTGCTGGCGGTGCTGCAGCTCGCCGACGGGCTGTTTCCCGCGGGCGGCTTCGCGCATTCATTCGGGCTCGAGACGTATGCGCAGGACGGGCGCGTGCACGATCGCCGGAGCCTCGAAGCATTCGTGGTCGCGCATCTCGAGGGCGCGGCCGGACCGGCCGATGCGGTGGCGGTGGCAGCGGCGGTCCGGGCTGCGGTCGCCGGTGATCACGCGGCGTGGCTGGACATCGACGGGCGGCTTCAGGCGATGAAGACCGTCCCGGAGTTCCGGGCCGCCAGCCGGCAGATGGGCCGGCAGACGGCGCGCGTGGCCGCGACCGTCGCGCGCGACGCGTTCACGACGACACTCGCGCGCGCCATCGAGGATGGCCTGACGCCCGGGCATCACGCCCCGGTGTTCGGCGCCGCCCTCGGACGGCGCGGCGTGGAGCCTGAGGCGGCGACGGCGGCGTTCCTCTACTCCACGGCTGCGCTGCTGGTCGGCGCCGGCTTGCGACTGGTCTCGCTCGGCCAGCTCGACGGCCAGCGCGTGCTGGCGGCGGCGCTGCCGCGCGTCGCGGAGCTGGCAGCCACGGCCGCCGTGACTGCTGTCGACGACATGTGGAGCTTCACTCCGGCGCTCGAGCTCGCGGGCCTGCGCCACGCGGGACTCGAGATGAGGTTGTTCCGATCATGACCAGCGTGACGACGCTGCCCCGTCCCCTCAAGCTCGGCATCGGCGGTCCCGTCGGCTCCGGCAAGACGGCGCTGACCGAGGCGCTCTGCCGGCGGCTGCGCGCGCAGCTCGACATGGCGGTCATCACCAACGACATCTACACGAAGGAGGACGCGGAGTTCCTCGTGCGTCGCGGCGCGCTGGCGCCCGAGCGCGTGGTCGGCGTCGAGACCGGCGGCTGTCCGCACACGGCGATTCGTGAGGACGCGTCCGTGAATCTCGAGGCGGTCCATCAGCTGCTGAAGCTGTTCCCCGGTCTGGAGCTCGTCGTGATCGAGAGCGGTGGTGACAACCTGGCCGCGACGTTCAGCCCGGAGCTCGTCGACGCGACCATCTACGTGATCGACGTCGCCGAGGGCGAGAAGATCCCGCGCAAGGGCGGGCCGGGGATCCGGCGCTCCGATCTGCTCGTCATCAACAAGATCGATCTGGCACCGCACGTGGGCGCCGACCTCGAGGTGATGGCTCGCGACGCGCGACGCCAGCGCGGCGATCGGCCGTTCGTCTTCACGAATCTGCGATCGGGGGAAGGGGTCGACGCCGTGCTGGACTGGGCGCGCAGGGATCTCCTGTTGCCGATCCCCGCGTGATCGCCGCCTCGCGCGTCGGGCGCGACGGTCGCCTGGCCCTCGGCTTCGAGCGACGCGGCCCACGGACGATCGTCACACGCTGTCGCTACACGCTGCCGTTGCAGGTCCTGGCGCCGATCGCCCTCGACGACGCGGCGGCCATCGTCTCCGTGCTCAATCCGACGGGTGGCCTCGTCGGCGGCGACGCGCTCGAGATCGAGGTCGATGTCACGACCGCGGCGCACGCCTGCCTGACCACGCCGTCGGCGACGAAGGTGTACCGCGCGGCCGGCGCGGCCGCGACCCAGGACGTCACCGTGCGGCTCGCGGCGGGCGCGCGGCTCGAGTGGGTGCCCGATCACGTCATCCCGCATGCCGGCGCCGCGTTCCGCCAGCGATTCCTGGCCGAGGTCGACGACGATGCCGCGCTCGTCGTGATCGATGCCTTCGCGGCCGGCCGCGTCGCGCGGGACGAGGCCTGGCGATTCGCGCTGCTGGACAGCACGCTCAGCGTCCGTGATCGGAGCGGGCCGATCGTTCACGACCGCTTCGTGCTGCGCGATGGCGGGCCGTCGGGTCTCGGCATCACCGAGCGCCGTCCGTACTTCGCCACCGTCATCGTGGTGGCCGACGCCGGGGTGGCCGCCTTCGCGGAGCGCGTGGCCGCCTTCGCCGCCGGCCCGGATGTCGAGGTCGGCGCCGGCCTGCTCGGCCGGCGCGGCGCCGTCGTGCGGTGCCTCGCCGCCGATGCGCCGGGACTCGGGCGAGCCCTCGAGGCCGTGTGGGCCGCCGCGCGCGCCGAGGTCCTCGGTCTTCCGTGGCTGGCGCTCCGCAAGACGTAGCCGCGACTGGCGCGGTGGTGACGTTTCCGCTACACTCCACGCGTCGGCATGTTCAACCTCATCCCGAAGGAAGTCCGGTTCTACGACTACTTCGAGCAGCAGTCGCAGCATATTCTTCGGGCCTCGCGGCTGCTCCACGAGCTCGTGCACCAGTTCTCGGACGCGCGCGCCAAGATGCATGCGATCAAAGAAGTCGAGCACCAGGGCGACGCGGTCACCCACGAGATCGTCAAGAAGCTGAACACGACGTTCATCACGCCGATCGATCGTGAAGACATCCACGCGCTTGCCACGAGCCTGGACGACGTGCTCGATTACATCGAGGCCGCGTCCGAGCGCCTCGTCGTCTATCGCATCAAGGAGCCGACGTCGGCCTGTCGCGCGATGGCCGACGTGATCGTCAAGACGGCCGAGGCCACCGACCGCGCCATCCGCTGCCTGCGCAACATGGATCCCGGCTTCCACGAGCACGCGGTCGAGGTCAACCGGCTCGAGAACAGCGCCGACAATTTGCTGCGCGACAGTCTGGCCGCGCTGTTCGACGAGGGCGGCGATCCCATCGACGTCATCAAGTGGAAAGAGATCTACGAGACGATGGAAATCGTCACCGACCGCTGCGAGGACGTCGCGAACGTGATCGAGGGAATCATCCTCAAGATGGCGTGAGCACCGGCGCCGCATGCTGACGCTCGTCGTCTTCATCGTCCTCGTCGCGCTCGTCTTCGACTTCATCAACGGCTTCCACGACGCCGCCAACTCCATCGCCACCGTCGTCTCCACGCGCGTGCTCACGCCGCTCCAGGCGGTCGTGTGGGCGGCTTTCTTCAACTTCGTGGCCGCCTTCGGGTTCGGCGTGAACGTGGCGAGGACGGTCGGAAAGGGCGTGGTCGAGTCGAGCATCGTCGATCCGTGGGTCATCTTCGCCGGCCTTGTGGGCGCCATCGTATGGGACCTGATCACGTGGTACTGGGGGCTGCCGACCTCGTCCTCGCACGCGCTCATCGGCGGCTTCGCGGGCGCGGCCGTGGTGAAGGCCGGGTTCGGCGCCCTCGTCGCCGCCGGCTTGATCAAGATCGGCCTGTTCATGATCATGGCCCCGCTGATCGGCTTCGTGGTGGGGCTGATGCTGATGCTGCTCACGCTGAACCTCTTCCAGCGCGCCACGCCCGGGCGGGTCGACAAGATCTTTCGCCGCGGACAGCTGCTGTCGGCGGCCGCCTACAGCCTGGGCCACGGCACCAACGACGCGCAGAAGACGATGGGCATCGTGGCCGTCCTGCTGTTCACGACCGGACATCTCGGCCCGGAGTTCGATGTTCCGTTCTGGGTTGTGCTGGCCGCCCACGCGGCGCTGGGACTCGGCACCATGGCCGGGGGCTGGCGCATCGTGAAGACGATGGGAATGCGCATCACGAAGCTGCGTCCCGTGGGCGGCTTCTGCGCGGAAACGGCCGGTGCCATGACGCTGATCGGTACGGCCGTCGCCGGCATCCCCGTCAGCACCACCCATACCATCAGCGGCTCGATCATGGGCGTGGGCGCGCTGCAGCGGCTCTCGGCCGTCCGCTGGGGAGTGGCCGGACGGATCGTCTGGGCGTGGATCCTCACCATTCCAGCATCGGCACTCATCGCCGCCGCCACGTGGCTCATCGTCCGCCTGCTGGTCTGAGGACGTGGGGGGCCCCGACATGGCCCCCCACACCCCCCAACGCTC
>DASTCJ010000196.1:0-111080 GCA_035605575.1 Candidatus Methylomirabilota bacterium | reverse complement strand
ACCCCGACACGGCGGAGATCCGCGCGAACGCCGACGGCTCCGTCACCGTCCTCACCGGCTCGACGTCGATGGGGCAGGGCAACGAGACGGCGTTCGCCCAGATCGTCAGCGAGCGTCTCGGCGTGCCACCGGGCCGGATCGAGGTCTTGTGGGGCGACAGCGATGCCCTCGGCGCCGGGCGCGGCAACGGCGGCTCCGGCGCGCTCAGCGTGGGCGGCTCGGCCATCGTGCGCGCGACCGACAAGATCGTCGAGCGTGGTCGCCTCATCGCCGCCCGGCTGCTCGAGGCAGCCCCCGCCGACATCGTGCTGCGCGACGGACGATTCACCGTGACCGGCACCGACAAGGGGCTCGCCTTCGCCGACGTCGCGCGCGCCGCCTATCAGCCGAGACAGCTGCCGCCGGGCCTCGAGCCGGGCTTCAGCGAGACGGCCGCTTTCACGCCGCCGGCGGTCACCTTTCCGAACGGCTGCCAGGTGTGCGAGGTCGAGATCGACGAGGAGACGGGCGCCGTCCGGATCGTGCGGCACACCGTTGTCGACGACGTCGGGCGCATGGTGAATCCGATGCTGGTGAAGGGCCAGATCCACGGCGGCGTCGTGCAGGGGCTCGGCCAGGCGCTGTTCGAGGAGCTCGTCTACGACGCCGAGACGGGCCAGCTGCTGGCCGGCTCGTTCATGGATTACGCCATGCCGCGCGCGGACGACGTGCCGCGCTTCGAGGTCGACTCGCACGAAGTTCCGACGCGGGTCAATCCGCTCGGCGCGAAAGGGGTCGGCGAGGCCGGCACGGTCGGCGCGCTGCCTGCGCTCGCGAATGCCGTGAACGACGCGCTGGCGCCGCTCGGCGTCCGCCATCTCGACATGCCGTTCACGCCCGCGCGCGTCTGGCGCGCGATCCACGAGGCCCGGACAAGGAGCGCCCGATGATCACGAAGTTTGCCACCGTCTATCCCGGTCATATCGACCTTCCGGACATGGGACAAGAGGCCACGCCGGCGAACGAGCGCCGCTACAGCAATGCGCAGCTGGCCAGCGTGTTCGAGAAAACCGACGCCGTCGCGCGGCACATGGACGAGCTCGGCTACTACGCCATCTGGCTCGCGGAGCATCACTTCCAGCACGAGGGCTACGAGTGCCTGCCGAACGTGCTGATGTCGGCCGTGCATCTGGCGCACATCACGAAGCAGATCCGCATCGGGTGCGGCTTCAACATCGCGCCCATGTGGCATCCGCTGCGGCTGGCCGAGGACTTCGCGACGGCGGACATCCTCACGCGTGGGCGCGTGATCTTCGGCGTGGGTCGCGGCTATCACACGCGTGAGGTGGAGACGTTCGGGGCGCCGATGCTCGACGCGGAGGCCAATCGCGAGCTGTTCGAGGAGCAGGTGGAGATCATCCTCAAGGCGTTCCACCAGGAATCGTTCTCGCACCACGGCAAGCACTACACGCTGCCGCCCAGCGTGCCGTACCGCGGCTACGAGCTGCGCGAGATCACGCTGGTTCCGCGGCCGATGTACCGGCTCGAGTGCTGGCAGCCGATCGTCAGCGCCAAGCCGCGCGCGCTCGACTTCATGGTGCGCAACGGCATCAAGGGTGTCATCGGTGGCGGCGCCGCCACGATGGCCGAAGGGCCGATCCTCCAGTACCGCGAGGCGGCCGCGCGCATCGGCAAGAACCTCGAGCCCGGCGAGGATCTCTGCCTCGGCATCTTCTTCCACCTCGCCGAAACGCGCGAGAAGGCGGTGCGGGAGCTCACGCCGTTCTACGAGGAGCACGTGAAGATGTTCGGACCGCTCGGCTTCGTGCCGGGCATCACGCCGGCGCAGGTGGAGGCCTCTTCCCGGCGCGGCGGCTGGGAGGCCGCCGGTGTTCCGACGGTCGAGCACTACATGAAGACCGGCGCCTGGTTCGCCGGCCCGCCGGAGGAGCTGGTCGCATACTTGAAAGATCTCGAGTCGCGATACCCGGGTCTCCAGTACGTCAACATGAGCCTCAGCATGGGCACGCCGCAGAACGTCATGCTCGAGCAGCTCGGCTGCTTCGCGAAGGAAGTGATGCCGAAGTTCCGTTGAGATGGGGGGCGCCGAAGGGCCCCCCATCGCCATGGGCACCGGTCTACCGGTAGATGTTCTCGCCGCGGTAGCTTCTCCATTCGCGCTCGAAGTAGTCGGCGTCTTCCGGGGACCGTGGGCGCACGCCCATGAGGATGCCGCCCTGCTTGAGACCACCCTCGTAGAGCTTCGCGCGGTCCTCCGGAATGCCGGAGCCAACAAGCGCACCCACGAGCCCGCCCGTCACGCCGCCCGCGCCGGCGCCGGCCAGTCCGGCGGCAACCGGCCCCAGCGCGATGAGACCGATGCCCGGAAGCGCGATGGCGCCGACCGCCGCCGCCACGCCGAGCGCCGCACCGAGCGTCCCCCCGACGGCGGCGCCGACACCGGCGCCTTCCGCGGCCTTGGTGCCGAGCTCGGTCTGGCGCGCGTCATCCGCGAAGTGCCGCTTGCGCGCCTCCTCGGACATCATCACGTTGATGTCGTCACGCGTGTAGCCGCGGCTCGACATCGCCTGGTATGCGCGCTCGGCGCTGTCGCGATCCCTGAACATTCCGGTCACCATGCCGCCGAACTGTGCCTCTGGTTTCCGCATCTCAGCCATGTCGACCTCCTGGATGTGAGCTGACGTGAAAGTGCGCGTGAAGAGAACGACATGGATAACAGCAACCGTGATGCCGCCACCTCGTTGAAATTAGTTCCACGTTCGGCGGTCGGCACTCTAGAGTGACAGCGTGCTCAATCGCCTCGCGCCGACGCTACGAAGCATGCTGGCGCGACTCAACTGGGCGTGCTGGCTCGGCCAGCATCACTGGCAGGGCTGGTTCGAGCTGAAAGTGTGCCTACGCTGCCAGCAGGTGGGCTTTCGGCCCCGGCGCTAGCTCCGCCAGGAGAACGGCGCGAAGTGGCCGTTGTTGCGGCCCGACGTGTCGTCCCAGTCGATGCCGAACGCGTGCATGTGGCCGCGCGATGCCTTCGCGAGCGCGAGCCGACTCGCCGCCGGATGGCCGACGTTATCCAGAAAGATCGGCTCGTCCTGCTTGGCACCCGCGATGCCTTCGACGGCGATGTCGAGCACGCCGGGGATCGAGACGGAGCGCTTCATGCCCGTGCCCTCGAGCTTGATCGGCTTGGCCTCGACGCCGGCGAAGCGGCCGACGAGCGGGCCCAGCGCCGCCATCGGGCCACCGCCCTGCCCGCTGGCGATCGTCGTCAGCGCCTCACGCTGGGAAGCCGAGGCGCGCTCGTCGACGATGACGCCGACCGTCCAGTTGCCCTCGATCATGGCTCCCGGCGTGTGCAAGAGGACCGCGAAGCTGAGCCCGTCGAGCTTCGTGGCTCCATACTGCCCGCGCTCGACATGGAAGACGAGACCGGCATCGCATGCGCCTTTCGTCGGTCGAGCGGCGAGCCCGGAGGTCGGACACGGGCAGACGGAATCGCAGCTGCACGCCTCCATGTAGTCGCCGCTGATCTGCCATTGCACGTTTGCCATGACGTCCTCCATTGCTCCGATGATGCGCTACATTGCGCCGCCGCTTCGCAACGCCGCTGCCAGCTGCGGTCGGAGCGCCACCGCCACGCCGAGCAGCACGAGCACCAGGCCGGTCACTCTCGCGATGCGCTCACCGCCTGGCAGTAGCTTCTCCGCGGCTACGACACACGCGATGAGCAGCACCCACGGCAACCCCATGGCGCCGGCGACCACGAGCACGACCATCAACGCCCAGCAACAGCCAAGACAGTAGACCGCGTGCGCCCAGCCCATTGCAAGCGCACCCGACCAGCCCGGGCGCCAGTGGCCGAGCAGAAAGCCGACGGGGCTGCGGCAGTGTCGCAGGCACGCGTACTTCCACGGCGTCAGCTGAAAGAGTCCCGCGCCCAGCAGCACCGCGGCGACGACGTACGTGAGCGCGCCGGCGCTGAGCGCCATGAGGGCAAGGCTTCCGGCGTAGATAGGCACGCCGGTCAGCCCCCACAGCGCGAGATACGCCAGCGCGAACAGCGCGACGGACGTCGCGCAGACCACGACGCGGCCAGTCTTCTGCGTGGCCGCGTAGAGCCCGATCATCGGCGCCGCGCTCGGGAGCATCATGGCGGCCATCATGACGGCCCAGGCGACGACGTACGCGAACGCGTCCGTCCAGCTCGGCGTCATCACCATCTCCATGCCCGCCATGTCGCCGTCGGGCATCGCCGTCAGCACGTGTGTCCACGCCGCCACCGTGACGACGAGGAGCGCCGCGTAGACGACCAGCGCCGCGCGGCTTCGCGCACTCGCGACGCCGCCGGCCGGCTCGGCCGAAGCGCGCGTGCTCATCGCCCTAGTCGCCCATCACGAGGCCACCATCGACCTTGATGGCCTGGCCTGTCATGTAGTCGGAGTCCGGGCCGGCGAGGAACGCGACGACGCCGGCCACGTCCTCGGGCTTTTCCGGCCGCCCGAGCGGAATGCCCGCAATGCGCTTGGCCCACGCCTCGCGCGGCGCCAGTCCGTGCAACGCTGCCAGCTCGGCATCGATCTGCTCCCACATCGCGGTGTCGACGGCGCCGGGGCACACGCAGTTGGACGTGATGCGATCGGGCGCGAGCGCCTGCGCGGCCGAGCGCGTCAGGCTGATCACTCCCGCCTTCGTCGCGGAGTACGGCGTCATCAGATGATTGCCGCCACGGTAGCCGGCGATCGACGCCGTCTGGATCAGCTTGCCGCGCACCTCGGAGCCCGGAATCGGCAGCTGCGACTTCATCCGGCGGGCGACGGCCTGCAGGACGAAGAACACGGCCTTGAGATTCACGGCCATCACGCGGTCCCACTCCGCCTCCGTCACATCGAGCATCGGCTGCACACGGATCACGCCGGCGTTGTTGAAGAGCACATCGAGCCGCCCCCAGCGCCGGTACGGCTCGTCCACCATGCGGGCGACGTCGCCGGCACGCGTCACATCGGCGTGGATACCGACGCCGCCGAGCTCGGCGGCGAGCTTGTCGACGGCGCCGCCGTCCACATCCGCCAGCACGAGGCGCGCGCCGCCGGCGGCGAGGCGGCGCGCCGTCGCGGCGCCGATGCCGCGCGCGGCGCCGGTGATCAACACGACACGGTTGTCCAGCTGGGCCATCATCGCCTCCAATGGTCGAACTGTAGTCGAGGCGGCGCTGCTGCGCGAGCCCGTCCTTGACGGCGCGCGGCCGTGGTATGAGCATGAGAGCCCGCCGGGCCAGCCCGGGAAGGAAGGAGCCACCATGCCGCGCCTGATCAAGATCGCCGCCGCCCAGATGGGACCGAACAATGAAGGCGTGCCCCGCGAGGCCATCGTCGAGCGGATGCTCGAGCTGCTCGAGCAGGCGGTGCGTGACGACGTGGAGCTCATCGTCTATCCGGAGATGGCGCTGACGACGTATTTCCCGAAGAAGATCCGGACGGACTTCGATCAGTTCTTCGAGACCGACGTCCCGCCGAAGTCGCTCGAGCCTCTGCTGCGGCGCGCCGCCGAGTCGCGGATCGCCGTGCACGTCGGGTTCTGCGAGAAGGCGAACGGTCGCTACTTCAACAGCGCGCTGCTCACCGATCGCGACGGGCGCCTCTGCGGCACGTTCCGCAAGATCCATCTGCCGGGGACGAAGGCGGCGGACGGCTTCGCGCAAGTCTACGAGCCCTATTACTTCGCCCACGGCGACACCGGCTATCGTGTCTGGGACTGCGCCGGCGCCCGGGTCGGCATCGCCATCTGCCAGGATCGACGCTATCCGGAGAGCTATCGCGCCCTCGCGCTGCAGGGCGCCGAGATCATCCTCATCGGCTACAACACCCCCGGCTCCGCCCTCGCGCTCGACCTGAACGATCTCTGCATGCGGGCGGGCGCCTACGCCAACGCGTGCTGGGTGGTCGGCGTGGCCAAGGCCGGTGTCGAGGACGGCGTCGAGCTGATCGGCGGCAGCAGCGTCATCAATCCGCTCGGGCAAATCGTCGCCAGGGCGTCGTCGACCGGCGACGAGCTGGTGACCGCACGCGTCGATCTCGATCAGATGATGCCGGCGCGCAAGCGCTGGAACTTTCTCGGGCGACGACAGCCGCAGCACTACGGCGTGCTGCTGCAGCCGGTGACGGAGAAGGAGACGCATCGATGAGACTGCGTGGTCTCGACGTGATCGTCCGCGGCGGTCGCGTCGTGACGGCCACCGACGACTTCGAGGCGGCGGTAGCCATCAAGGATGGTCGTATCGTCGCCATCGCGCCGGAGGAGGTGCTGCCGCCAGCCGACCGCGTCATCGACGCGACCGGCAAGATCGTCTTCCCCGGGTTGATCGACTGCCACCTGCACGTGGGGCCGGAGTACGACGATTGGAAGACATCGGCGCTGGCGGCGGCGCGCACGGGGCTCACCACGCTCGTGCCGTTCGTGAACTATGTCGAGGGCGAGACGCTGCCGGCGGCCACGCGCCGGCTGCGCGAAGAGGCCGAGGGCGTCTCGACGCTCGACTTCGGCTTTCATTTCATCCTCGACCACGAGCCGCCGATCCTCGACGGCATTCCGGAGGCGGTGCAGCTCGGCGTCCGTTCGTTCAAGATGTTCATGACCTACAAGAAGCGCGGCAAGCGAATGGTCTCCGACGAGTTCCTGTGCAAGGCGATGGAGCGCATCGCCGCCCTCGACGGGGTCTGTCAGGTGCACTGCGAGAACGGCGACATCCTGTGCTATCTGGAGGACAAGGCCATCGCCGCCGGGCGCACGGCGCCGACCGATTTCCCCGAGACGTGTCCGGACTGGGCGGAAGAGGAAGCGATCAACCGCGCGATCCTGATCGGACGGCTGACCGGCTGTCCGGTGTACGTCGTGCATCTGTCCACACGCCTCGGTCTCGAGCGGATCAAGCGCGCGCAGGCGGAAGGCCAGCGCGTCTGGGCGGAGACCTGCCCGCAGTACTTGCTGCTGACCGACGCGGAGATGGCCCGGCTCGGACCGTTCGCGAAGATCGGCCCGCCGTTACGGCCGGCCGGCGGTCCCGATCGCGAGGCGATGTGGGCGGGCTCCGCGGGCGGGCACATCCACACCGTGGCGAGCGATCATGCACCGCGACCGCCGCAGTTCAAGGAGCCCGGCCGCACGAACATCTTCGTCGACGCGCACGGCAAGCCGATTCCGTTCGGCGCGCCATCGCTGGAGACGCTGGCGCCGCTCGTGTACAGCGAAGGCGTCGGCCAACGCGGCCTCGCGCTCTCCTGGATGGCCCGCGTTCTCGCCGAGAATCCCGCGCGGATCTTCGGGCTCTTCCCGCGCAAGGGCGCCATTCGCGTCGGCGCGGATGCCGATCTTTCGATCTGGGATCCCGGGGCGGAGTGGACGATCGAGCAGCGCCAGCATCTCAGCGTGGCCGGCTACACGCCGTACGAAGGCTGGCGGGTGCGCGGCCGTCCCTGGATGACGCTCGTGCGTGGTCACGTCGTGCTCGCGCCGGACGGCTCACTCGAGCAGAAACCCGGCTTCGGTCAGTATCTCGACGAAGCGCCGCCGGTGGCGCCCCTGCGATGAAGACGGTGGCGGCCATCACCATCGGCCAGACACCGCGTGACGACGTGGCCCCCGAGCTCGAGAAGGTTCTCGGACCCCAGGTGCGGGTGGTGCAGGCGGGCGCGCTCGACGGTCTGTCGCGCGCGGAGATCGACGAACTCAGGCCGGCCGCGGAGTCCGACGCGCTCATCACGCGACTTCGCGACGGCGCCGAGGTCATCGTCGGCAAGTCGCGCATCGTTCCTCGCCTTCAGGCCTGTCTCGATCGGGTGGCCGTCGAAACGCAGGCGGCCACCATCCTCTGCGCCGGTGTCTTTCCCCCGTTTCAGAGCCCGCATCCGGTGGTGATGCCGGAGCGGTGCATGAGCGCGATGGTCGACGCGATCTTCGACGGTCGCCGTCTCGGCGTCATCGTGCCGATCGTCGAGCAGCGCGAGTCCTATCGCGCGCGCTGGTCGCGCGTCGATGCGCGCGTCAGCATGGTCGTCGCCTCGCCGTACGACGACGCGAGCCGTCTGGTCGCCGCGTCGGAGGAGCTCCGACGCGCCGGCGTGTCGCTCGTCGTCATGGAATGCATGGGCTTCACGAGCGGCATGAAGCAGATCGTGCGTGACGTGACGGACGCCCCGGCCCTCCTGCCCGCGACCGTGCTGGCGCGCGTGCTGGCCGAGCTCGCCTAGCGGCCGCCCGTCAGTTCAGCCGCGCGCGCACGAAGCCGCCGATCTCGGCGATGGCGTGATCGGCCTCGTCGAGCATCGGCTGGAACCAGTGCCAGACGTGGATCATCGCCGGCCACTCGCGGAGCGCGACGTCGACGCCGGCCTCGCCAGCGCGGGCGGCGAGTCCGCGCGCGTCGTCGAGCAGCACCTCGTCACTGCCGACGTGGATGAGCAGCGGCGGCAGCCCGCGCAGATCGGCGTAGAGCGGCGAGACGAGCGGCAGCTTCGCGTCCGTGCGGCCGAGATACGCCTGCGCCAGCTGCGCGATCGCCTCCAGCGTCACGATGGGATCGACGCCGGCCTTCGATCGATAGCTCGCCGCGCTGTTGGTGAGATCGACCCACGGCGAGATGCACACGCCGGCGGCCGGTCGGGGCAGGCGCCGGTCGCGCAGCGCCAGCAGCGTGGCCACGGTCAGGCCGCCACCGGCGGAGTCTCCGGCGATCACGACGCGACCGGGCGCGATCCCGTCGGCGAGCAGCCATCCGTACGCGGCGACGGCGTCGTCGAGGGCGGCGGGGAACGGATGCTCGGGCGCAAGCCGGTAGTCGAGCAGGAGGGCGCGTGTGCCTGCCGCCCGCGCCAGCGCGGCAGCCAGGTGACGGTGCGAGCGCGGCGACCCGATGACATAGCCGCCACCGTGCAGATAGAGCAGCACGGCGTCGGCGCGCGCACCCGGGGGCGAGAGCCACTCCGCCGGTCGCTGTGGCGCCATGACGGTTTCGACCTTCACGTCGGCAGGCGTCGGAAAGACTCGCTCGGCCCGATCGTACTGCGCACGGCGCTCGGCGATGCTGAGGGTGTTCGACGGCGGCAGCTTGGCGAGATGTGCGCGAACCGCGTGGATGCCCTTGTCGCTCACGCGCCGTTTGTCGCTCATGCGCCGTATGGTACGTCACCCGGCCGTCGCGCGCTCTCGTGCTAGAGTCTCGTTCATGGCCCACAAAGGAATGACGTTCGGCATCTTCCTCGCTCCCTTCCACCGGATCGGCGAAAATCCGACGCTGGCGCTCGATCGCGACATGGAGCTGATCGAGTGGCTCGACTACCTCGGTTACGACGAGGTCTGGGTCGGCGAGCACCATTCTGCCGGCTGGGAGCTGATCGCATCACCCGAGATCTTCATCGCCGCCGCCGCCGAGCGCACGAAGCACATCCGGCTCGGCTCCGGCGTGACCAGTCTGCCGTATCACCATCCGTTGCTCGTCGCCCAGCGCTTCGTGCAGCTCGATCACATGACGCGCGGACGAACGATGCTCGGGTGCGGTCCCGGCGCGCTCGTCTCCGACGCGTACATGCTGGGCATCGAGCCGGTCACGCAGCGGCCGCGCATGGACGAGGCGCTCGACGCCATCATGCGCCTGCTCGCGTGTGACGAACCGGTGACCATGAAGACCGATTGGTTCGAGCTGCGCCAGGCGCGCCTGCACCTGGCGCCGTACACGGAGCCGCGGTTTCCGATCGCCGTGGCCAGCACCATCACGCCGTCAGGCGTGATGGCCGCCGGCAAGCACGGCCTGGGCGTTCTGTCGCTCGGCGCCGGACTACCGGGCGGTCCGGAGATGCTGGCGAATCAGTGGAAGATCGCCGAGGAGACGGCCGCCAAGCACGGCAAGACGATGGATCGGCGTGACTGGAAGCTGGTCGTCAACGTGCACGTCGCCGACGACGACGAGGAGGCCATGCGCCAGGTCAAGCGCGCCGAGCGCCACGAGACCATCACCTACTTCGAGGAGACGCTTGGCCGTCCCCCCGGCCGCTCCGATGACCCGCTGACGGACGGCGTGAAGATGGGCACCACGCTGGTCGGCTCGGTCGACACGGTCGTGCGCGGCATCCGTCGACTCCAGGAATTGAGCGGCGGCGGCTTCGGCGGCGTGCTCTTCCGCGCCCACGAGTGGGCCAACCGCGAGCAGACGCTGAAGAGCTACGAGCTGTTCGCGCGCTACGTCATGCCGAAGTTCCAGGGCTCGCTCGACACGATCAAGGACTCCAACGACTGGGCCCGCGGCAACCGTAAGACGATCTTCAGCCCGAACGTCGAAGCCATCCAGCGCGCCTACACCGATGCCGGTCGCCAGATCCCGGCGGAATTCCGGCAGCGCACCTCCGGCGCGCGCGATCTCGACTCGCCTCCGACGACGCCGTAGCCGGCGTCACGCCCGGATCGACGGGAGTGCGAGCACGCGCTACTTTTGGACGTGATCGCGCGCGAGCGGCGGGCGAACGTCCATCCCGCTGAACAGCAGTGTCACGATGATCTCGACGGAGGCGTTCCCGCCCAGTCCCTGACAGCCGATGGCGGCGCGCGTCGGCTTGCCTTTATCGCCGAACAGCTCGACCAGGAGGTCGGCGGCGCCGTTGATCACGCGCGGCTGGTCGCTGAAGCCGGGCGCGGAGTTGACGAAGCCGAGCATGTGCACGATCTGCTGAACGCGATCGAGATCGCCAAGGGCGTACTTCACGGCCGCCAGCGTCGTGAGCGTCGCGTAGCGCGCGGCCTCCTGCCCCTGCTCGAGCGTCAAATCCTTGCCGACGACACCGGGCAGATAGCCGGCGCCGTTCTTCCGCGGCGTGGTACCCGAGAGATAGAGCAGGTTCTGCACGGGAAAGTGCGAGATGTAGTGCGCGCCCGATGCATTCGTGCGGTAAAGATCCTCGAGCCTCGGCAGCTCGAAGCCGAGCTTGGCCAGCTTCTCCTCGACCTTCATGTCGACCTCGCTTCCAGGATGACCGTCATCCGCGTCATGGCCGGGATGGTAGCACCTGGTGTATTCTCGCGCCCATGGCGGCTCCGGACTCGACGCGCACGTGGCCCGGCCCGACCCTGGCGCGTGTTCCCTATTGGGTCTATCAGGACGAGTCGAACTATCGCGGCGAGCTCCGCCAGATCTTCGAGGGCCCCGTCTGGAACTTCGTCTGCCTCGAGTCCGACGTCGCGCAGCCCGGTGCCTTCCGCACGACGTTCGTCGGTGAGATGCCGGTCATCGTGGTGCGCGGCGACGACGGTCGCATCAACGCCTTCGAGAACCGGTGCGCGCACCGCGGGGCGCTCATCTCGCTCGACGACGCGGGCAGCGCGAAGCACTTCCAGTGCGTCTATCACGCGTGGACCTACGACCTCTGCGGCACGCTCACCGGCGTCGCCTTCGAGAAAGGCACGAAAGGCCGCGGCGGCATGCCGGCGAGCTTCAGGAAGGCCGAGCACGGACCGCGGAAGCTGCGCACCGCGACCCTTCACGGCCTCGTCTTCGCCACGCTCGGCGCCGACACACCGCCCATCGAGAGCTACCTCGGCGACGACATCCGCCGACGCGTGGCACGAGTGCTCGAGCGGCCGCTGCGCGTGCTCGGCCGCTTCGTGCAGGTCCTGCCCAACAACTGGAAACTCTACGTGGAGAACGTGAAGGACACGTACCACGCGAGCCTGCTGCACGCCTTCTTCGGGACGTTTCGCATCACGCGGCTCACGCAGGGTGGCGGTGTGCTCGTCAGCGCCGACGGCGGCCATCACGCGTCGACCACGATTCATCGCGCCGAGGACGGGACGTCGACCGCCTATCGCGACCAGGGCATTCGCTCCGAGCGCGAGGGCTACCGGCTCGCCGATCCGAGCCTGCTCGACAGCATCGACGAGTTCGGCGATGGCATTCAGCTGCAGATCCTCACGATCTTCCCCAACTTCGTCCTGCAGCAAATCCAGAACTGTCTGGCCGTGCGCCAGGTGCTCCCCAAGGGACCGGGCGCCATGGAGCTGCATTGGACGTACTTCGGCTTCGACGACGACAGCGAGGAGATGCGGCGCCGCCGGCTCAAGCAGGCCAACCTCGTCGGGCCCGCCGGCTACGTCTCGATGGAGGACGGCTGCGTGGGCGGGTTCGTCCAGCGCGGCGCCGCCGCGGCCGCCGACGAGCTGTCCGTCGTCAACATGGGCGGCGAGGACGCCGAGTCACAGGAGACGCGCGCCACCGAGGCTTCCGTGCGCGGATTCTGGAAGGCGTATCGGCGCTACATGGGCTACTGAGTGGCAACCGATCTCGGCGCCGCGCTTCAGCCGCGACTGGCCCAGCTGAACGCCGACTACGCGCGCGCGCTCGACGACGACCGCATGGAGCAGTGGCCGGAGTTCTTCTCCGAGCCCTGCCTGTACGTCATCACCACCGCCGACAATCACCGCAACGGCTACACCGCTGGCATCGTCTATGCCGACTCGCAGGGGATGCTCCGCGACCGCGTGGCTGCCCTCCGCGAGGCCAACATCTACGAGCGGCAAATGTATCGCCACCTCGTCGGCCTGCCGGCCGTGCTGCGCGAGGCCGAGGGCATCGTGCGAGCGGAAACCTCGTTCCTCGTCGTCCGGATCATGCGCGACGGCCGCATGGATCTGTTCGCCACCGGTCGTTATCTCGATGTGCTCGTCGACGAGGGCGGCGCGCTGCGCTTTCGTGAGCGCATCGTGGTCTGCGACAACAACCGCTTCGACACGCTCCTCGCCATCCCCCTCTAGACGGCCACTCGCTGGCACACACCTTGCCGCCCGAAAGGACGGGGAGGGTGTGATGAAGAGACTGGCAGCCATCGGTTCAGCGATCGTCGTGGGACTGACACTTGCCGGCACCGTGGCGGCGGTGCCGATAGCGGACGAGACCCGACGGGCAGGCGACGGGCTCGTCACTCCGAGCGAGTCGACCGACAGCGAAAGCGCGCGCGTCGTCACGGGCCGCGTCCTGCGCGTGAATGCCGAGGAGGGCACGCTCGTCATCCAGACGCCCGTCGGCGTCATTGCGCTGCGCGGACCGCGCGAAGACCTCCGGGACGTGAACGTCGGCGACATCGTGCAGGTGGAGATGGTCGACGGCAATTATCCGAGCGCGTCGCCGCCGCTCGAGCCGACCGACGAGGAGTAGGAGGCCGACGCATCGCACAGCGATACAACCCGTTTGGAGATGCGCGGCGCTCACGTTGTCGGCACCGGATTTGCGCCCCGGCGCGGGCATGGCACGCCGGCCCCGCGGACCGATGACGACGCTCGGCGAGATGCCACGCAAGGATCCGACCTGTAGCGTCTGCGGCGTCGGATTCACGAGTCAAGAGCCGATCGCCTGGACGGTCGGCCGCGAGCGGATCCACGAATCGTGCATCGAGCTCGCGCGGGTGGCCGCGCCGGGGGCGCGCGAAGTTCGGTCCCTGGAAGGCGCCCGCGGTGCGCACCTTCTTGCAACGGACCGGTGGATGCCTCTGCGCCTCGTGCCTGGCCATGGCCTTGAACGTGAGCCTCGATCAGGCGCGTGACGTGATCCGTGTCGTCGACGGCGTGGACGGACTCCGCGTGCTGCCCGTCAGCTGCGTGTCGTGCGGACGCGCGAGCGCGGCGCTCTGCGTCGTTCCCGCGTCATCGGGGAGCGGCGTCGCCTCGTAGGCCCGCCACGTCCGCAAAGCGCTCCATTCGCTCGACGCTCTGCGCGAGGTCATCACTCCTGAAATCGAAGATCAGCTCGTCGACGCCGAGCTCCGCGTAGACGCCGATGTCGTCGGTGATCTGCGCCACGCTGCCCGAGAACGGCCGCCGCGGGTGCCCTGCCCCAAGCTCGACGTCGTACAGCGGCGCCTTGTAGGCGATGGTGATGGTCGACGGATCGCGCCGCGCGGCCTCGACGAGCTGTCGGAGCTCGGCGATCCGCTCACGCAGCTCCGCCGGCGCGAGCATCGAGGCGGGATTGGCGCCGACGGGATGCCAGCCGTCGCCATGCCGCGCGACCCGCCGGAGCGCGGCACGACTGTGTCCGCCGATCCAGATCGGCGGATGCGGCTGCTGGATCGGCGCCGGCAGGCACCGCAGTTCCGGGAACCGAAAGAACTCGCCGCTGAACGCGACCGGCGCCCCCGTCCAGAGCCGCCTGAAGATGGTGAGGATCTCGTCGCTGGCGGCCCCGCGGCGCTCGAAGTCCGGCGCGCCGAGCGCCTCGAACTCCTCGCGCAGCCACCCCACACCAACTCCGACGGTGAGCCGGCCGCCCGACAGCACATCGATGGTGGCGAGCATCTTCGCCGCGAGCACGGGCGGGCGGTGCGGCAGGATCATCACGCTGGTGACGAGGCGCAGCCGCGTCGTGCGGGCGGCGACGAAGGCGGCGAGCGTCAGCTGCTCGAGCGCGTCACCGCCACCGGGAAAGATTCCGCTGACCGTGTACGGGTACTTCGACGCGATGCGGACGGGAAATACCACGTGATCACCGATGACGACGGAATGAAAGCCGAGGGCTTCGGCCCGTTCGACCAGCGGCTGCAGCGCTTGGGGGGTGGCCGCCCGCCCGCGCGTGGGAAGATAGAAACCATAACGCATGCGGCGCACTGTAGTACGCCACGGCCGGTCGGTCCATCGGCATCGGGATTGCTGCCCGAGCTGGTCATGAGCCGCATCATGCGCAGCGAGCGGACTCCCGAGCCGACGCCGGCGCCGGCGCCGTCGTCCCGGCGGTGGGCCATCGGCGATATCGCCTTCGTGTTCCTCCGCGTGGCCACCGGACTGCTGTTCATGACGCACGGACTCCAGAAGCTCTTCGGATTATTCGGCGGGCTCGGCAATGGCGCCACGGCGCCGCTGGCGTCGCGACTCGGCGTTGCGGGGGGCCTGGAGCTGCTCGGCGGCCTGCTGCTCGCCGCGGGTCTCTTCACGCGCCCGGTCGCCCTCGTGCTCGCCTGCGAGATGGTCATCGCCTACGCCATCGCCCACCTGCCCCGTGGCCTGATGCCGCTGCAAAACGGGGGCGAGGTGGCGCTGCTGTACGCGCTGATCTTCCTCTTCTTCGCGCTGACACCGCGCACGCGCAACTGACCCGCGCGCCGCAGCACAGCGGTGTACCATGCCAGCACAAGCCCTCGGCATGCGTGGAGGTCGGTGACGATGAAGCTCAAGAAGGGATTCCGGCAGCTCGTCGACGAAGCGAAAGCGCGCATCAAAACGATCGGGCTCGAGGACGCGCGTGCGCGCCATGCCCGGGGCGACACCGTCTTCGTCGACCTCCGCGACGTCCGCGAGCTCGAGCGCGAAGGCATGATTCCGGGCGCGTTCCACTGCCCGCGCGGCATGCTCGAATTCTGGATCGATCCCGATAGCCCGTACCACAAGGACGTCTTCGCCTCGGGCAAGGAGTTCGTGTTCTACTGCAACGGCGCGTGGCGCTCGGCGCTGGCCACCGACGTGGCCCAGCAGATGGGACTCTCCCCGGTCGTGGAGATGGACGGCGGCTTCTCGGCGTGGAAGAACGCCGGCTACCCGGTCGCGATGAAACCCAGCAAGAAGTCGGCGGGTTGAGGGAGGCGCGATGACGGTGATCGGACTGCTTCACCCCGGCGAGATGGGGGCCGCCGTCGGCGCCGCCGCCCGACTCAACGGCGCGCGCGTGATGTGGGCCTCCGAGGGGCGTGGCGACGCCACACGGGCGCGCGCCCGCGACGCCGGCCTCGCGGACGCCGGCTCCATCGCGCGCCTGGTCGCCGACAGCGACCTGATTTTTTCCATCTGTCCCCCCGCCGCCGCGATCGAGGTCGGCCGCGAGGTGGCGGGGCTCGGCTTCCGCGGTGTCTACGTCGACGCCAATGCGATCTCGCCCGACACGACGGTCGCCGTCGGCGACATCGTGAGCGCCGCCGGCGCGCAGTTCGTGGACGGTGGCATCATCGGGCCGCCGCCGCATCGACCGGGCACGACGCGGCTCTATCTCTCGGGCCTCGGCGCCGCCGACGTGGCCGCGCACTTTGCCCAAGGGCCACTGACCGCCATGGCGCTCGACAACCGTATCGGCGCGGCGTCCGCGCTGAAGATGGCTTACGCCGGGTGGAACAAGGGCTCACAGGCCTTGCTCCTCGCCATCCGCGCCCTCGCCGCGCGCGAGGGGGTCGACGACGCCCTCGTGCGTGAGTGGGCGCTCTCGATGCCCGATCTCGCCAAGCGCACCGAGCAGGCGGTGGCGAGCAACAGCAAGAAGGCCTGGCGGTTCGTGGGCGAGATGCGCGAGATCGCGTCGACGTTCGCGGCGGCCGGACTGCCGGAGGGCTTTCACGAGGCGGCCGCAGAGATCTTCGAGCGCATGGCGCACTGGAAGGACACGCCGACGCCGCCGTCGGTCGCCGAGGTCCAGAAAGCGCTGACGCGCTAGCTGGCGGCGCCGTCGAAGAAGCGCAGCGCCACCGCCACGTGCATGGCGATGCCGGCGGCGAGCGCGGACTCGTTCACGAGCATGCGGTTGGAGTGGTTCGGAAACGCGGTACCCGTGTCGGGCCGCGTGCCGAGATTGGCCATGGCGCCGGGAACGCGCTGCAGCACGTAGGAGAAGTCCTCGCTGCCCATCACGGGATGCCGCATCTCGTGCGTGCGGTCGGGCCCGAGCAGCTCGCGCGCGGTGTCGAGCACGAATCCGGCGAAGCGCGCGTCGTTGACGGTCACCGGATACCCGCGGACGAGATCCACCGACGCCTCCGCGCCGTGCGCCGCCGCCACGCCTTCCGCGACGCGGCGGATACCGGCCAGCATCTGCTCGCGCGTCGTCTCCGAGACGGTACGGACGGTGCCGAGCAGGCTCGCCGTCTCCGGAATCACGTTGCGCGTGGTCCCCGCCTCGATCTTCGCGATCGTGAGCACGGCCGGGTCGAAGACGCTCACGCGCCGGGTGACGAGCGTCTGAAAGGCCTGCACCATCTCGCAGGCGATCGGGATCGGGTCGAGGCAGTCGTGCGGCGCGGACGCGTGGCCTCCCTTGCCGCGCACAACGATCTGGATCGTGTCGCCCGATGCCATCGTCGGCCCCGGCCGGGTCGCGATCACACCCGGCGCCTGACGATGGGTGACGTGCAGCGCGAACGCTCCGGTCGGTGCAGAGCCGCCCTCGAGGAGTCCCTCCTCGAGCATGACGCGCGCGCCGTGATATCCCTCCTCGCCGGGCTGGAACATGAAGAGCACGGAGCCGGCCAGACTCGCGCGCCGCCGCGCGAGCACGCGCGCCGCGCCGACGAGCATGGCCACATGCGCGTCGTGCCCGCATGCGTGCATCGCGCCGTCGACCTCCGACGCGAATGCCAGACCCGTGTCCTCGCGCAGCGGCAGCGCGTCCATGTCGGCGCGGAGCAGCAAGGTCGGGCCCGGCCTGCCACCGGTGAGGCGGCCGACAATGGACGTCGTCCGTGTCCCGGTACGGATGTCGAGGCCGAGACCGTCGAGCGCCTCGAGGATGGTGGCCTGCGTGCGCGGAAGCGTGAGACCGATCTCCGGATGGCGATGGATGCGGCGGCGAAGCGCGATGGTATCGTCGAGCACGCCCTTGGCGTCGTCCAGCACCTCGACAAGGCTCATGGCCGGGATTATAACGGTGGGGTCGCTGACGACAAGGAGACACCATGAGCGTCTACATCGACATCAACTGCGACATGGGCGAGAGCTACGGCCGCTGGACGCTGGGCAACGACGAAGAGGTCATGCCGCACATCACGTCGGCCAACGTTGCCTGCGGCTTTCACGGCGGGGATCCGCACGTGATGCGCAAGACCGTGGAGCTGGCCATGCAGTACGGCGTCGCGATCGGCTCGCATCCCGGCCTGCCCGACCTGATGGGCTTCGGCCGGCGGCGGATGGAAGTCACGCCGGCCGAGCTGAAGGATTATCACCGCTACCAGACCGGCGCCCTGGGCGCATTCGTGAAGGCGGCGGGCTCGAAGCTCCAGCACGTCAAGCCGCACGGCATCCAGTACCACATGTTCGAGGAGAACCTCGCGCTGAGCCGCGCCACCGCCGAGCAGGTCGTGGAGCTCGACCCGGAGCTCATCCTCATGACGATGGCGATGACCAAATACGACGCGGAGGCCCGCAAGGTGAAGGGCGTGCGCATCGCCGCCGAGGGCTTCGCCGATCGCGTGTACGCCGACGATGCGCAGCTCGTCTCACGCAAGCTCGGCAAGGACGCGCTCGTGACCGATCCGTCGAAGGCCGCCGATCAGGCGGTGCGGATGGCCATGGAAGGCAAGGTCCGCACGATCACGGGGAAGACGATCGACGTGAAGGTGCAGACGATCTGCATCCACGGCGACAGCCCCGGCTCGGACAAGATCGTGGCCGCCGTGCGCGACGCCCTCGTGAAGGCTGGCGCCATCGTCAAGCCGCTGCGGGAGTGGTTGGCTAAATAGATGGGGGGGCCCCGAAATGGCCCCCCATGCCCCCCAGCGTTCGGAGCGCCCCGGCGAAGCCGTGGCGCTCCTCTAAGTCACAACGCGCGGCCGTCGAATCGCTCGCGCGTGGCGAACTGCGCCACCGGCTTGCGCTTGAGCGAGGAAAGCTGCTTCACCGGCTTGCCGAGCGGCATCACGGCGCAGACGGCCACGTGCGGTGGAATACCGAGCGCCGCGCGCAGCGTCGGCTCCTGTGACACCGCGAGCGTCGTGATGGTGCCGCCAAAGCCCTCGTGGCGGGCGGCCAGCAGGATGTTCCAGGCGAAGGGATAGATCGAGGCGCCGCTGATCACACCGACGCGGTCGAGGTCCTGATCCATCGAGGCCACCACGCGGAGATCGACGCAGACGACGAGGACCACTGGCGCCTTCAGCACCGGCTCGATGAGCCGTGATGGCGGCGGCGTCGCCTCGATCATGGCGGCGTCGGCCTTGGTCGGGATGATCGTGTTCCACGGACTCTCGCCGAGCTTCACCTGGGCGGCGTAGCGCTTGGCCGCGGGCGCGGCGGCCGCCGCCAGCACGTCGCGCGTCGCGCGCTCGCGGACCACGATCACGTGCCAGCCTTGCCGGTTTCCTCCGCTCGGCGCGAACCGCGCGTGATCGAGAATCCTGGCGAGCGTCGCGTCGGGCAGCGCATCGTCGGTGAACTCGCGGGCGGCGAACGTCGTGCGCATCACGTCGTACAGCTCCATGGATCCTCCGGTCAGCCGATGAAGAGACCGCCGTTCGGCGACAGCCATTGGCCGGTGAAGAACGCGCTGTCGTCGGACGCGAGGAACAACGCCGTCTGCGCGATCTCCTCGGGCTCGCCGAAGCGGCCGAGCGGCGTGCGACCGAGGGTCACCGCCTTCATGAGCGGTGAGGCGGGCGCGGTCATCGGCGTATCGATGTAGCCGGGACAGATGGCGTTGACCCGGATGCCGCGCGAGGCGACGTCCTGGGCGACGGCACGGGTGAAGGCCAGGATCCCGCCCTTGGCCGCGCTGTAGTGCGGCACGGTGGCGAGGCCGGTGAGCGCGGCCACGCTCGAGAGATTGACGATCGCCCCGCGCCCGCCGCCCTTCATGAGCCGCAGCGCCTCGCGCGTGCAGTAGAACGTTCCGTCGAGGTGCACGGCCAGCATGCGACGCCACGACGCGTCGTCAATGCCCTCGGTGGCGTCCAGATGCGTCGTGACGCCCTGCCCGCCGAGCGTCTCCTTGATGCGCGCCTCCGCGCGGTCGCGAAGGCCGGGCCGGTCGGTGAGACCGCCGGAAGCGATGCCGGCGTTGTTGACGAGGATGTCGAGGCGGCCGTGCTCCTGCTCCACGGCCGCGAACATCGTCTTGACCTGCGCGCTGTCGGCGACATCGGCCGGCAGGGCGCGGCCGCCACCCATCGTCTTCACCGTCGCCTCGGCCGCCGCGCCGTCGATGTCGTTCACCACCACGCGCGCGCCTTCGCGGGCGAACAGCAGGCAGATGGCGCGGCCGATCCCCGAGCCTCCGCCCGTCACCAGCGCGACGCGATCGGCAAGCTTCATCGCGTCGCGAGGGTAGCCGGGACCTCCTCGCTAATCAAGCGTGATGAACAGGCAATGGCGCAGCTTGCCGTCGAGCGCCTTGGAGAGATGGCCCTTGCCCCACGTGTCCTCGACCAGCAAGATCTCGCCGGCCCCGATACGACGCGTCTCGCCATCGCTGGCCGTGATCTGCACACCGGCGTCGAGGTTGACGATGTACTGACGGCGGGGCGCCGGATGCCAGTCGAGGTCGTAGTCGGCTGGCACTTCGCGAAATATCAGGCCGGTGACCGGCACGCGGGCGGACAGGCGTCCGGCGCGCGTGGCTTCGTCGAGTCGCACCTCCACGTCCTGGAAGTGCGACTCGCCCCGATCGTCGACCCACAGCCGGTGAATCTTCACCGCCGACCGCGCGCGTCCGGGTCGATGAAGCCCATCGCCTTGAAGCGGAGCTCCACCGGCACGCCGTAGAACCTCACGGTCGTGCCCGGCGCCACCACGCGCTCGAGATTGCCTTTCAGGCTCGACACGTCGACGGTGACGCGACCGCCGTCGACCTTCAGCACGACCGTGCGACCCACGAAGGCCTCGATCTCGCCGGTCACTTCGGTCCACCGGCGATCGTCGACCGGGATCATCGGCGCCGTGGTCACGATCGGCGGTGCCGCCGTCGACGGCGCTGCCGCGTGCACCACCCCGGGTAGTGCGGCAGCGGCCCCGGCGGCACCGGACGATGTTGCCACGGCCGCTGCCGTCGGCCCCGGCGCGACATGCGTGGTCGGCGCCGGTGCAGGCGCGATGGGCTTCGGCGAAACAGCGGCCGGCGCAGCCGGCCTCCTGGTCGCTGCGGGCGCCGTCGGCGTCGCTACCGGTGTCGTAGACGGCGCCGTCGCCGGCACCGCGGGTGCAGCCGCGGCCGGCGCGGTCGCGGCGCCCGGCGGCACCGGCGCCACCACTGCCGGCGGGGCGGCCACGGCTGCCGGCGCGGCGACGGCTGCCGGCGCGGTCACTGCTCCCGGCGGCGCGGATGCTGTCGCGGGCGCCGGCGCCGCCGGTATTGTCACCGCGGCAGGCGACGCAGGTGTTGCCGCGGCCGCCGGCGCCGCCGGACCCGCAACGACCGGCGCCGCTGCGGCCGGCGTCCGTGCAGTCTGCAGCTGGGCAAATGCGGCCTCGGTCGTGGCGCCGCTGCCGAAGCCCACGGCGGTCATCTCGTGCGCGTGGCGACCTTCGATGCCGAGCACCGAGACGCGCGCGCCGGACGTTATCGTGCCATCCCGGCGCGTGCCGGCGAGTCCGACGTAGTAAAGGACGCCATCATCACCGCGCACGATGACAAAGGGTTCGCTCGTCACCGTCCGTGGCCATTCGAGGACGCCGTTGACGAGACGCGGATCGCCGGGGCCGGCGACGGCGACAACGGGAGCGGCGACGACGACGATGCACGCGACGACGAAGCGAGCACACCTCATTGGTGGCACCTCCGCGGGCCACGCCGCGCAAGGAAAATGCCACGCCTAGATGTCGTGGGAAAAATTTTCGTCACACCGCATCGCGCGCTTTTTCGCGCGGGGTCGCCTCGGCGCTTTTCGGCGGCGTCGAAGTGTTGTACATAAATCCGACGGCGCGCAGCGCCGCTCACCAGGAGACGATTCGATGACCGAGCTCCAAGGCCTCACCATCCTCGTCGTCGAGGACGATGAGGACACCCGCGAAGTGCTGAAGGTCATGCTGGAAATGTGCGGCGCGCGCGTGCTCTCTGCCGGTTCGGCGCGCGACGGCCTGCAAGCCTTCACGCGCGAGCATCCGCAGGCCATCGTGAGTGACATTGCGATGCCGGGAGAGGATGGCTACTGGCTGATCGGTGAAGTTCGCCGACAGCTCGGCGTGCCGCCGGAGAAGGTGCCCGCCGTGGCCGTCACCGCCTTCAGCGGTCAGCATCCGCGCGCTGCCGCCCTCGCGGCGGGCTTCCAGGCTCATCTCGCCAAGCCGATTGATCCCGACGAGCTGTGCCGCACGGTGGCAAAGCTCGTCCACGCCTGACGCCGCGCTCAGCTCTTGAGACGTCGCTCCAGCCGGAAGATCAGCCGCTCGATCTCCCGCTGATCCTCGCTCGTCAGCGACGGACCCGGCGCGCGCAGGGCTGGACTCGCGATCGCGCCGCGCCGATGAAGCAACGCCTTGCGAACCGCCAGGCCGATGCCGGGCTGATGCTCCATGCGAAGAAGCGGCAGGTAGGCGTCGAACACGTCCTCGGCGGCATCGACGTCCCCGGCGGCGAACCGCTCGTAGACTTCGACCAGCATCTCGGGATAGGCGAATCCGGTCATGGCTCCGTCGGCGCCGCGCGCGAGTTCTTGTGGATAGTAGAGCGCGCCATTACCGACGAGCACGCTCACCCTCCGGCGGCCGTCGCGCCGCGCCTCCTCGCGGATCTGCGTCAGCTTGGCGAGACCCGGCGCGTCTTCGTGCTTGAGCACCACGAGCCGCGGAAACGCCTCGACCATCCGGTGGAAGAGGGGCACGGGCAGATAGACGCCGGTCGACTGCGGATAATCCTGGTACACGACCGGCGTCGCGGGGTCGAGCACGCGAAAGACGGACGCCATGTAGCTGAAGAGCGCCTCGTCGCCGCGCAGGCCGGCTGCCGGCGCCACCATCACGCCGGCGGCGCCGGCGTCCATCGCCGCTGCCGCCAGCGCTGCGAGCGGCGCCAGTCCCGGATTCGAGACGCCGACCACGACCGGTACGCGCCCTCCGACGCGGGCGAGCACGCGTCGGACGACACGCAGCGACTCGTCGGCGGTCAGCTTCTGCGCCTCGCCCATCAGGCCCAGGAGGGTCAAGCCGTGCACCCGGCGACCGAGATAGAAGTCGACCAGGCGGTCGACGCTCGCCAGATCGAGCGCGCCGTCGGCGGTAAAAGGCGTGGCGGCGATGACGAAGACGCCGCGTGCAGACTCCGCCAGTCTCATCACCGGATCACGAAGCCACCGTTGTGGCTCTGGATGCGGTCGTAGGCCCAGACGGTGACGCGGTAATGCTCGGCAGCCGGCAAGCCCGGAATCTCGTAATACGCGCGTCCGAACCCCGGGATGGCGCCGATGACCCATTGCAGGCGCTGCCCGACCACAGCACCCGAGGTGTCAAGCGCCTGGCCGAGCAACTGGACGCGGTCCACACCCTCACCGTAAGTATTCTCGACGTAGCCGCTCAGACGGCGGGTGTCCCCGCGATCGGGACTGACCTCCCAGTTGATCCGGAAAAACCGCTCGCTGCCCGGCATGAGCGTCGTGACCGTTGCCGACGGCGTGATCTCCGGCGTCGCGCAGCCGGCGGTCAGCACCACGACCATGACGGTGATGAAGGCTCGCCTCCGCGTCATCGCGTCTTCCTCCATATCCATCGTACAACCGCGCTATCCTCGGCGGCGTGACCGCCGCCCTCGAGCGGTTCGTGGACGACGCCGGTGACGTGCCGGTCCGCGGCGTTCTGCATCGACCGGCGCCGCCCGGGCACGACGTGCTCATCCTCGCGCATGGCGCCGGCAGTGACCACGATGCTCCCGTGCTGCGCGCGGTGGCCGACGCGTTCGCCGCGCGGCGCACGACCGTGCTCCGGTGCGATCTTCCGTTCCGTCAGGCGCGTGCCAAGGGGCCACCATCCCCGGCGGGCGCCGCACGCGATCGCGCCGGTCTGCGCCGGGCAGTGGAGCTCATGCGCGCACGCTGTCCCGGTCGCGTTGTCCTCGGCGGCGCCTCCTACGGCGGCCGGCAGGCCACACTGCTCGTGGCCGAGCGTCCCGGTCTGGTGGATGGCCTTCTGCTCCTCGCCTATCCGCTGCATGCACCGGGACGGCCGCACGCGCCCCGGGCCGAGCACTTTCCGAAGATCCGCACGCCCGCACTGTTCGTGCACGGGAGCCGAGATCCGTTCGCCACCTTCGCCGAGCTCGATATCGCGCGTGCCACGCTCGGGGGACGCAGCCGCCTCGTCCGCGTCGATGACGTCAGCCACGATCTCGGCCGAGGGCGGACGTCCTTCGCCGAACGGCTGCCGGACGAGCTTTTCGCGCTGCTCGGGTGACGGTCAGCGCCCGCGGAACACCGGCTCACGCTTCTCCACGAAGGCCTTGGCCGCTTCCTTGTGGTCCTCGGTGAAACCGGTGCGCGTATGGTGCATGGCCTCGAGATCGAGGCACTGGCCGAGCGGCTGTGTCTCGGCGGCGTTCATGTTGCGCTTCATGTAGCGCAGCGCGACGCGCGGGCCGCCGGCGAGCTTGCGCGCGAGCGACAACGTCTCCTCCTCGAGGCGGTCGTCGGCCACCACGCGGTTCACCATGCCGAGCGACAGCGCCGTGCGCGCGTCGACGATCTCCGCGGTGTAGTAGAGCTCCCGCGCCTTGGCCGTGCCCACCAGCTGCGTGAGAAACCATGAGCCACCGAAGTCGCCGGAATAGCCGACGCGCGCGAACGCCGTCGCGAACTTCGCGCTGTCGGCGGCCACGCGCAGATCGCAGGCGAGCGCGATGGACAGCCCGGCTCCGGCCGCGGCCCCCCGGACCATCGCGATGGTCGGCTTCGGCATCTCGTGCAGCAGGCGCGAGACCTCCATCTTGCTGCGCAGGCCGTGCGTCTTTTCCTCGAGCCCCGTCTCCGCGAACTCGCGGCCCTCGGCCATGGCCTTCACGTCGCCGCCGGCGCAGAATCCGCGCCCGGCGCCGGTGACCACGACCACGCCGACGGCGGCGTCGGCGGCCAGTCGCGGCAAGGCCTCGAGCAACGCGTCGAGCATCGGGCCGGACAGGGCATTCAGTCGATCCGGCCGGTTCAGAGTGAGCACGGCCACGCCATCCTTGATGCTCTCGAGCAAGTCGTTGGTCATCGTCGCCTCCGCAGCGGTGCGCGTATGATACCCGCGCCATGACGTTCACCAAAGCGCTGTGGGCGGCGATGGAGCCGATCTACATGGCCATCCTCGCCCATCCGTTCGTGCGCGGCCTCACGGACGGCAGCCTCTCGCGCGAGTCGTTCCGCTTCTACGTCGTGCAGGACGCACTCTACCTGCGCGAGTTCGCGCGCGCGTTGTCGGTGGCGGCGGCGCGGGCACCGGTCGATGACTGGATCATCATGTTCAACGAGCACGCCGCCACCGCGCTCCGTGTGGAGCGTGCCCTCCACGAGGGGTTCTTCCAGCAGTTCGGGCTCACGCCGGAGGCGGTGGCGGCGACGCCGCTGGCGCCGGTGAACCAGGCGTACACGAGCTATCTCCTCGCCGTCGCCTACGGCGCGCCGTTTCACGAGAACGTCGCCGCGGTGTTGCCGTGCTACTGGATCTACTGGGAGGTCGGCAAGGCGCTCGAGCGGACGGGATCTCCGGAGCCGCTGTATGCGCGCTGGATCGCGACGTACGCGGCCGAGGAGTTCGGCGCGGTGGTCCGCGCGGTGCTCGCGGCCGTCGACACCGTCGCGACACGAGTCGGCCCCGCCGAGCGCGAGGCCATGCGACGGCATGCCGTGACGACGGCGCGCTACGAGTGGATGTTCTGGGACATGGGCTATCGGCGCGAACGCTGGCCCGTGTGAGGTCCGCGCGGCACGATCGATGTCAGTTGGGCGACACCGCTCTGGCGAGCCGGTCGCCAAGTCTCTGAATTCACTGAGCTGACCCGTGGCACCCCTCTTGCCATGAACCAGTGAGCGCGCGCATCGATCAGGAGGTGACCATGCGGGAAATTTTCACCCCTTCCGAGTGGCGACTGCCCCACTGGCTGCTCGCCGCCGGAGTCGTCATCTGGTTCGCCCTGTACACGGGTCTCTTCCAGCCACGTGAGCTGGCGATGTGGTTCGCCGGCCGTCCCGAGGTGAGAACCGCGTTCGGCGACCCCCTCGGTCGCGCCGACGCGCTGATGCTGATCTTCGGCACCCTGTTTCTCGGACCATTCGCATTCTTCATTGGCGTCGTGCTGGTCGTGTTCGTGATGGCGGTGCTCGGCGGCGCCGTGCTGCCGGTGACGCGCTGGCTGCAGCTGCCCGACTCGGTCGCCACGGCCGTGGTCACCGTCGCGATCGTCGCCGCGGCCTGGATGCAGAGCGATCTCTGGGTGCCGCGCTCGCTGTGGTTTCTGAGCCTGCTCGCGCGGGCGTGGCGCGTCGTCCTCGCCTGACGCGTCGCCACCGCGGACGCGTCAGGCGCCGGCCCGGAACCGCTCGAAGCCGGGCACGATCGCCTCGAAGAAGGCGTTGCGAACGAGGTTCACCAGCACTTCCCACGTGCTGGCCTTCGGATTCTGGAGCGGGCCTTCGATCTTCCCGACCGTGGCGACGTCCTCCGTCTTGCGGTTCTTGAACACCTTTGCGACGAGGTCGGCGGCCTTCTCCTTGAGCTTCGTCGTCAGCTTCTTGTCCTCGTCCTGCTCCTTGTCGTACACGTTCAGGTCCTTGAACAGGGGCTTGACGTAACCCTGCACGCGGCCATTCTTCACGTTGATCTCGGAATAGACGGAGAGGACGCCGGAGGCGACGTCGATCTTCGCGTGGGCCTGCAGGAGGTCGTTCATCGCGCGCACGTCGGTGTTCTCGATCTTGGCGTTCAGGGTCAGATCAGGGCCGTGGTCTTCCGCGCGCATGACCAGATCGACGAGCGTCTGGCCGCTGCCCATGAAGCGGCCGGTGAGGCGCGCGTGACCGTAGCCTTCGGATTTCTGGTTGGAGAAGTTTTCGATGATCAGATTGGTGTTCGCAAGGAAGACGCGATAGCTCGGCGCGGCGTCCTTGTTGACGAACGACACGTTGGCGTCGGTGAGCTTCATCTCGCGGGCGTGGAGCACGACGTCGGGATCGTTGCTGATCTCCTGAGCCGTCTCCGCCGTCGTCTTCACGGCCTCCGTCGCCGCCACCGCCTTTGGCTTGTGGTAGAGATAGGCGGCCTCGAGCCCGTTGACGTGTAGCTCGTCGAGATCCACTTTCTTGAACTTCGGTGCGTACTCGACGAGCCCCTTGCCGCTAAATGTCCCGCGCGTGACGAGCAGGTTGGAGCGCTCGAGCACGGGCTTGAAGTAGCCGAGGCCGACGTCGGCGAGCTCGATGCGCCCTTTCACACCGGCGTAGGGCTCGGCAAGGAAGTCGGCGTGCCCGTCGACGACGAGCCGACCGCGATCGAAGATCTGCGCCTCCACGTGCAGCGGCGACGGATAATCGCCGGGCTCCGAGCGCACGTTCCGGATGTCCTGCGCCCGCGCCTGCAGCTTGCTGACGCGCAGCGGCTCGCTCCGCCCCTTCTCGACGTAGGTGACGTCACCGTCGCGAATGGTGAACGTGTTGATCTTCAGCGGATAGATGGCCTGGAGCGCGTCCTGCCAGCCGTGGTCCTGGACGGGCGTGGGGTCTTTCTTCTCCGCCTCGAGATGATCGCGGTCGACGTAGAGGATCGGACGCACGAGCGAGAAGTTCGCGACGAGTCGGGCGCGGATGAGCGCCGACCACTCGACGTTGGCGCTGAGCCGCTCGATGCGCATCACCGGCGGATCGGGATTGGCGTTCTGGACGAGCACGACGTCGAAGAGATCGATGGCGAAGCCGATCGGGTGGAAATTGAGCTTCCCCACGCTGGCCGTGTAGCCGGTGAGCCGCTCATTCATCTGCCGTTCCACGACGCGGCGCAGCGGCTCGTCGAGGAAGAAAGCGGTGATGACGAGGAGGACCGCGATCGCGACCGCGACACCCGCGACCCACCGATACCACCGCGGCGCACCGCGGACCCATTCTGCCGGTCGACGCATGCTGTTCCCCCGAAGATGCCGCGAGCAAGGGCAGTGCCAGCGAGCGCCTTACGCGGGCAGCGGACGACCGTCGGGATTGCGGCCGCGCCCGAGCGCGACGTGGTACGCGAAGAGCTGCAGCGGCACGATGGCCGCGATCGGTGAGAGCAGCTCGTCGACGTCGGGCAGCGCGATCGACTCCTCCGCGAGCGCGCTCACCTCACGATCGCCCTCGGCGCCGAGCGCGAGGATCACCGCGCCGGCCGCCTTCGCGACACGCGCCGCGGCCACACAGCGCGCGTGCGACGGACCGGGCGGCGCGATCAATACCACCACGTCGTCACGCTCGACGGCGAGCCACGGTCCGTGCACAAACTGCTCGGCGTCCAGGCCGATGGCGGGCACCGCGGCCGCCTCCGTGAGCTTGAGCGCGCCCTCCAGGGCCGTCGCGTGATTCGGCCCACTGCCGATGAACCAGAACTGCCGCCGCGGCCCGAACCGCGCGGCGATGTCCTCCCACGATTCCTGACCCAGCAGCAGCGCGATCTGATCGGGCAGCGCGTCCACGGCGCGGCCCAGCGCATCGTCCTTGCCCACGGCCGCGGCGAGCATCGCGAGCACGCCGAGCGTAGCCGTGTAGCTCACGGTGTGCGTGTCCGACCTCTCGCGCTCCACCGTGCGCAGAACGTGGTCGGCCTCGAGCCCGCCCACGCCCTTGGCGGTCACGGCGACGGTCGCCACGCCGCTGGCACGCGCCGATGCGAGGGCGTCCGCCACCGACCGCGTCCCGCGATGCGTGATGCCGACGACGGCAACGCCGGTGTCGGAGGGGACTCCGTAGTCAGCGAGCTCGCCGCCGAACGTCGCGTGCACGCGCGGCCCGAGCCGCCCGCCCCGCGCAAGCAGCAGCACGCCGATCAGCGCCGCGTGCCAGGAGCTGCCCGTGCCGGTCAGCAGAACGTGCGGCGCGCTGTCGAGCGTGGCGGCAGCCGCGGCGAGTTGCGCTTCGTTGCCGCGCCCGACGAGCCGCAACGCACCGGGCTGGGCGTAGATCGCATCGTGCATGTGGTAGGGATGGCCGGCGCGCGCCGCCGGTGCCGGAGTGCTCATGGCGTGCGGCTCAGTGTACCGCACGACGGCAGTCGGCTTGCACGCTCGATGGCCGATCGCCACGCGTGAGGAGGATCGCCATGCCCGACGGGAAGGACGAGAAACGCCAACCCACTCCCAGCCCCGACGCGCTCAACGCTGCGGAGCGCGAGCGTCGCGCCGAGCGCCAGGGCCGCGATAGCGCGGGCCGACCGCTGCATGAAGAGGAAACCGCACCCGGCGAGCGCGGTGACGGCCCGTACGGGGACAGCGAGCCGAAATAGCGCGCCGCTATTTCAGTCGTGTTTCACGCGGTCATGCGCTCTTCGGGAGCCGCCGAGCGTGACCGCGGTAGAGGAGGCCGCGCTCCCAGCCTCGCCGGAACGCGGCGCCGGCGTCGCGGCCAGGCTCGGGTGCGTCGCTGGTGAGCGCCGCCTCGAAGCCCGCACGGTACGCGCTCTCCTCCTCCGGGGTGAAGACGCCACGCTCCTCCTCGCGAAGACCGGCCCACCAGTCGTCGCGCGCGGCATTGACGTCGGTGCCGCCGGCGGCGCGCAGTGTGTCCCGCACGCGCTCGGCCAGCGACTCGTCATCGGTGACGATCACCACCACGCTGCGGCCGCGGCGGAGCGCGTCCTCGTAGAGGAACACGTCGTCGCGCGGGACACCGTGTGACAGCGTCGTCTCGAGCGCGCTGCCGACGGCGGCGCCGCCCGCGCTGAACAGCGCGGCCCCGATGACACCGAGCGCGATGACCGGCCCCACGCCGGGGACCATGAGGCTCATGGCGGCGCCGAGCGGCATACCGATGGCAGCGCCCGTGGCGCCGCCGACGACGGCGCCGATGGCGGCCCCGGTCCCCGGCGCCTCCCCCTCGTCGGTCACCACGGCGTCACGGGCATGGGCGCCGGGCGACAACACGGCGATGTGCTCGGGGCTCGAGCCAAGCGCGATCACGCGGTGCGCGGCCCGCTCGGCATCTGCACGAGATCCGAAGATGGCGGCGATGGCTTTCATGTCGTTGTAAAAGAGCAAGCGCAATGCCAGCGGGCCGTCGCTTGCCGACGACCGGTGGCCTGTGCAAGGATCGTGGCTCTCGGGAGGCCACCATGACCCTCACGCGCCGTTCGTTCATCGCCGGAGCCGCCGCCGCCACGACCGTCACCACGCTGCGTGTGCCGCACGTTCACGCGCAGAAGAGCGGTGGCACGCTGCGCTTCGTGCCCCACGCCGATCTCAAGATTCTCGATCCGATCTGGACGACGGCGTACATCACGCGCAATCACGGCTACATGATCTTCGATACCCTGTTCGCCCTCGACGCCGACCTGAAGCTCCGTCCGCAGATGGTCGACAAATGGACGGTCAGCCGCGACGCGATGAAGTACTCGTTCACGCTGCGTGACGGTCTGAAGTTCCACGACGGCCAGCCGGTAACGGCCGAAGACTGCGTGACCTCGATCAAGCGCTGGGGCGCGCGCGACGCGTTGGGCCGGCTGATGATGGCGGCCGTCGGAAAGATGGCGCCCGTTGATCGCAAGACGTTCGGCATCGATCTGGAGCAGCCGTTCGGCCTCGTGCTCGATGCGCTGGGCAAGCCGTCGGCGAGCCCGTGCTTCATCATGCCAACACGGCTGGCGTCGACCGATCCGGGCGAGCAGGTGAAGGACGTCATCGGCAGCGGTCCGTTCAAGTTCGCCAAGGACGACTGGCAGCCCGGCCACCGCGTGCTGTATCTGAAGAACGCAGAGTACGTGCCGCGCAACGAGTCGCCGAGCGGCGCCGCCGGTGGCAAGCGGCCGCTCGTCGACCGCGTCGAGTGGCGCTACATCCCCGATTCCGCCACGGCCGGCGCCGCGCTCGAAGCCGGCGAGGTCGACTACTGGGAGAACGTGCCGCTCGACTTCGCGCCGCGGCTGGAAAAGAACGCCGACCTGCGGGTCTACATCACCGACCCGCGCGGCAGCCAGGGCATCCTCCGTCCCAATCACCTGCAGCCGCCGTTCAACAACAAGGCGGCGCGCCAGGCGCTGCTCTACGCCGTGGATCAGCAGAAGTACCTGCAGGCGGTCATCGGCAACGCGAAGTACTTCCGCACCTGCCCGTCCGTCTTCATGTGTGGCGGCCTGCCGTACGAGACGGCGGTGGCGGCGCCGAAGCCCGATCCCGAGCGCGCCAAGCGCCTGCTGAAGGAGTCGGGGTACGACGGGCGGCCGCTCGTCGTCATGGATCCGACCGACACGCCGTTCGCGCACGGATCGGCGCTGGTCACCGCCGAAGTGCTGCGCTCGCTCGGCGCCAACGTCGATCTACAGGCGATGGACTGGTCCACGATGGTCTCCCGTCGCGCGAAGAAGGAGCCACCGGCGCAGGGCGGCTGGAACATCTTCCACACGTGGTCGACGTCGTTCGACACGATGACGCCCGCCGTATCGTCGGTGCTCGGCGGCGGTGGCGAGAAGGCGTGGTTCGGCTGGCCCACCAGCGAGCCGATCGAGAAGCTCCGCGCGCAGTTCACGCGCGAGACCGACGCGTCGAAGCGCAAGGCCATCGCGGAGGAGGTGCAGAAGATCGCCTACGACGAGGTGCTGTACGTGCCATGGGGACAGTTCGTCATTCCGGCCGCGTTTCGCAAAAACGTGCGTGGCGTGCTCGAGTTCGGCGCCACGCTGCTCTGGAACATCCAGGCATGAGCGCCTGACGACTAGCGGACGTCCAGCACGTCGCGCAGGCCGTCGCCGATCAGGTTGATGGCCAGCACGGTGAGCGCGAGGAACAGGCCCGGAAAGAGAATGATCCAGAAGGCCAGCTGCACGTAGACCTTGCCTTCGGCCATGATGTTGCCCCACGACGGGATGTGCGGCGGCGTGCCGGCGCCGAGGAACGACAGGTACGCCTCGAACAGGATGGCGGACGCGCAGATGTAGGTCGCCTGCACGATGAGCGGCGCCGTCAGCGCGGGCAGGATGTAACGGACGAGGATGCGCGGGGTCCGCGCGCCGAGCGCGCGCGCCCCCTCCACCATCGTGTGCTCGCGCAGCGAGAGCACGGACGCGCGGACGAGACGGGTCACGCGTGGAATTTCCGGGATGATCAGCGCGATGATCACGTTGCGCACGCTGCCCTTCATGAGCGCCATCAGCGCCAGCGCGAGGAGAATGGCGGGGATGGCCATCAAACCGTCCATGACCCGCATCATCAGCGTGTCGAGCCGCCGGTAGAAACCGATCACGAGCCCAAGCGCGGTGCCCACGAGCAGGCTGGCCACCGCCACCGCCGCCCCCACGACCAGCGACACGCGCGTGCCGTACAGCGTGCGGCTGTAGACGTCGCGCCCGAAGTTGTCGGAGCCGAACCAGTGGGCGGCCGACGGCGGCTGGAGCCGCTCGACCGGCCGCATCACGAGCGGATCGCCCGTCCACCACGCCGGCGCCAGCACGCCGGTCACCAGAATCAACGTCATCACCACCCCGCCGACCAGGAGCGTCGGGTGACGGCGGATAAGCCGACGCAGCCGACTGCCAACGGTCCGACCCCCGGCCGCGGGGGTCGTCGAAACGTCGGCGCGCAGGGCCGGGATCGAGGACGCCATCAGTACCTGATGCGCGGGTCGAGCACAACGTACAGGACGTCGACGACCAGGTTCAGAGCCACGTACACGCCGGACACGATCAGGATCACCCCCTGGATCACGGGATAGTCGCGCCGGATGATGGCGTCGACGGTGAGCCGTCCCAGCCCGGGCAGCGCGAACACGCTCTCGGTCACCACCGCCCCGCCGATGAGCAGCGCGAAGCCGATGCCGACGATGGTGACGACCGGCAGCGAGGCGTTCTTCAGCGCGTGTCGCAGGAGCACGCGCCGCGGCGCCAGTCCCTTGGCGAATGCCGTGCGCACGTAATCCTCGCTGAGGACGCCCAGCATGGAGGCGCGCGTCATGCGCGCGATGAGCGCCATGTAGACCACGGACAGCGTGACGGCGGGAAGGATCAGGTGGCGCAGGAACGGCCAGAGCCCGCGCTCGATCGGCTGGAAGCCCTGCACGGGCAGCCAGTGGACGGAAATCGCGAAGACGTACACGAGCACGAACCCCAGCCAGAACGTCGGCAGCGAGAACCCGGAGACCGCAAAGACCATGACGCCCCGGTCGATCCACGAGCCGCGCCGCCATGCGGCGACCACGCCGACCGGGACGCCGACGACGATGCTGATCAGCATGGCGAGCAGCGTGAGCGAGATGGTGGCCTCCGCGCGCTGCCTGATCAGCGTGGTGACAGGCAAACCGGAGTAGATCGACGCGCCGAGATCGCCCCGCGCGATGCCGCCGAGCCAGATGCCGACCTGGGTGAGGAACGGCTTGTCGAGCCCGAGCTTGGTACGCACCCGCGCGATGTCGTCGGAGGTCGCGTAGTCGCCGGCGATGATCACGGCGGGATCGCCCGGCGTCACGTGCAGCAGCGCGAATACCGAGATGGCGACGACACCCATGACCGGGATGGTCGCGACCAGGCGCCGAACGATCTCACGGAGCATCGGCGGTCAGCCGACCGAGACGTTCCAGAACAGCGGCGCCGGGAAGTCGAGGAAGCCGGTGACCCCCTTGCGGTGCGCGGTCGGCACCACCCATTGCCCGAACGGAACGTAGGTGACCTCCTCGTACGCGAGCCGCTGGATCTCCTCGGCGAGATGGAGGGAGACCGACGGCTCCGTTGCCTGCAGCCACTCGTGTCGCAACGACTCGAGGCGAGCGTTCTCGGGCCAGCCGAACCAGGCCTCGTCGCCCGCGCCCGAGACGCCGGCGTGCGCAACGGGGGTATCGATCTCCGAGACGGGCCACCAGGTGAAGAGGACATTCCACCCGCCCTGACCGGGCGGCTCCTTCTTCGCGCGGCGCGCCACCACCGAGGTCCAGTCCATCGTCTGCACGTCGACGTTGAAGCCGATCTCCAGCAGAAGATCGCGCGTGACGCGCGCGGCCGCAGTGGTCAGCGGAACCTCCGTCGCCGACAGGATCACCACCGGCCGGCCGTCGTAACCGGACTCGCGAACGAGCATTCGCGCCCGTTCGACGTCGGGCTTGCCGGGGGCGCCGGCCGACGATTCCAGCGGACTGCCGCAGCCGAACATCGCCGCGCACGGCCGCGCGAGCTTCTCGACACCGACCGCCTTCAGATACCGCGGCTGGTCGACGGCGTGCAGCAGGGCCTGGCGTGCCTTGCGATTGTCGAACGGCGGGTGCCGGTGATTCGGACGCAGCCAGCCCTGCGTGCCGCGCCGATCGTGGACGCGCGTCGCAAGGACGGCGTTGGCCTCGATCCGAGGCACGAGATCGAGCGGCGGCGCCTCCCACCAGTCCACCTCTCGCGCGGCGAGCGCCGCATAGATCGCGTCGCCATCGGCCAGCGAGCGCCACACCACACGATCGACGCGCGGAAGCTTGGCCCCGGCCGAGCCGCTCGGCGGCTCCGGACGCGGCCTGTAGTCGGCGTTGCGCGCGTACACGACCTGCTGCCCCGGCTGCCACTCGTCGCTCACGAACCGGAACGGCCCGGAGCCGATCGGGTCCTTGATGACCGCGGTGTCGGGCGCCGAGGCCAGACGGGCGGGGAGCACGAAGGGCACGTGTGGCGACGGCCTCGCGAGCGCGTGCAGCAGTGGCCCGAACGGCTCGGTCAGCTCCAGGGTGAGCGTCCGACGATCGACGGCGGCCAGCCTCACCGTCCGGGCGGCGAGCAGGCGGCCAAGGGCATCGTGGCGCGACCAGCGCCGCAGCGACTCCACCGCGTCCTCGGCCGTGACGACATGACCGTCGTGAAAGCGCAGGCCGTCGCGCAGGGTGAACGACCAGCGGCGCCCACCGGACGTCGTCGTGAACTTCTCCACCATCTGCGGCCTGATGGCGAGCCTCGCATCCATGCCGAAGAGCGTGTCGTAGACCATGAACGCGTGATTGCGCGTCACGTGAGCGGTCGTGGCCAGCGGGTCGAGGACGCGCAGATCGGCGTGCGGCACGAACCGCAGGGTGGCCGGCTTCTTCTGGGCGTGGACGCGCGGCGATGCGAGGGCGATGGTGGTAGCGGTCGCGCCGGTCAGGAATCGCCGCCGGCTGAGAGCGCTCATGTCAGCGTCTCCTCGGTGTATGATGGCGCATGCTCACTGCTCTTGGCGCCCAGCGGGCGGCCGCCTGATGGCCCGGAAGGGATTTTACGGCTTCGAGCGTCGACGGAAAGCCGACCAGCAAAAAGCCAAGCAGGAAGCCAAGCGGCTTCGAAAGACCGAGCGCGAGGAATCCGGCGCGGTCGGACCGGAGATGGGCGAGGCACCGGACACCGGCGCCCCCAGCGGCGTGTGGGAGTGGTTCTCGCCGAGCCGGACGCGCACGGTCACCACGCCTCCGAAGACGCGCCCCGAGCCCGGCGAGCCGAACGACTGGATGCTCCTCACCGACGTCGCGCCCGAGGACGTGCCGCCGGCCTGAGCCCGGCTACTGCTTCTTCTGCTCCTGCGCGACCGCGGCCTCCGCGGCCTGAAATCCGATCTTGCTGTGCGTGCCGTCGCAGAACGGCTTCGTCACCGATGCGCCGCACCGGCAGAGCGCGAAGCGCGGGCCGCGGCCGCTCGTGTCGATCTTGTTGCCGTTCACATCGATGAGCTCCGTCTCCCCCTCCACCAGATAGGGGCCGTTCGGCCGGATCGTAACCTTGACGGACATGTGTCCTCCTCGCTAGGAGCGTGATGGGGCACACGATAGCACGGCGGCGGTAGACTTGGACGATGCGTGCTGCCGGCGACATTCTGCTGATCGCGTGCTACGAGCTCGGGCACCAGCCGCTCGCGGTGGCCTGGCCGGCCGCCTTTCTCGCGCGCGCGGGTTACGCACCGACCGTGCTCGATCTCGCCGTCGAGCCACTCGACGCCGAAAAAGTCCGTCGCGCGCGCCTCGTCGCCATTTCGGTGCCGATGCATACCGCCTTGCGTCTCGGCGTTCGCGTCGCCGCACGTGTCCGCGAGCTCAATCCTGGCGCGCGGCTCGTCTTCTACGGTCTCTACGCGGCCCTCAACGCCGACTACCTCACGCGGCACGCCGGCGCGACGGCGGTCATCGCGGGCGAGCTCGAGGCCGAGCTCGTCGACCTCGTGCATCGCCTCGAATCGAGCCTGCCCACCGCCTCCGCCTCACGCGCAACGGTGCTCGACAAGCTCGACTTCCCGATCCCGAGCCGCTCCGCGCTGCCCTCGCTGAAAAAGTACGCGCACGTCGAGCGGCCGGGCGGCGGGCTCGATCTCGTCGCGTACGTAGAGGCCAGCCGCGGCTGCAAGCACTACTGTCGGCACTGCCCCATCCCGCCGGTGTACGGCGGGAGGTTCTTCGTGGTGCCCGTCGACGTGATCCTCGCCGACGTGCGACAGCAGATCGCCGCGGGCGCCACCCACGTCACCTTCGGTGATCCGGACTTCCTCAACGGCCCGGGCCACGCGCTCGCGGTGGCGCGCGCGCTGCACGCCGAGTTTCCGACGGTCACGTTCGATTTCACCGCCAAGATCGAGCATCTGCTGCGACAGCGTCACCATCTCCCCGAGCTCGCCGCGCTCGGCTGCTTGTTCATCGTGTCGGCCGCCGAGGCGCTCGACGACCGGGTGCTGGCGATTCTCGACAAGGGGCATCGCGGCGCCGACATCGTCTCCGCGCTCGAAGCGACCCGCGCCGCCGGCATCGCCCTGCGCCCCACGTGGGTCGCCTTCACGCCGTGGACGACCCTCGATGGCTACCGCGCATGGCTCGACTTCATCGAATCGGCGGACCTGATCGACGCCGTCGATCCCGTGCAATACGGCCTTCGGCTCCTCGTTCCGCCCGGCTCGCTGCTGCTCGGACATGAGGCGATGCGGCCGCACCTCGGCGCTCTGGTGGCCGAGTCGTTCTGCTACGAGTGGACGCATTCCGATCCGCGCGTGGATGCCCTGCAGCGCGCGGTGAGCGAGGCAGTGGCGGCGGCCGCCGATCGCCGCGAGGATGCGGGCCTGACGTTTCAGACGGTGCGCGCGCTCGCCGACGAGGCCGCGGGGGCCGCCCCGCGCGCCGTGTCCGCGCCGGCGGTGGCGCGACGACGGGTGCCGCGGCTGACCGAGTCGTGGTTCTGCTGAGCGGAGCCGCGCGAGGGCCAGTTGGCCCTCGAGGAAATCCCGGGTAAAGTACCTGTGTAGAGGTGATGCCATGAGCGAGGGAGCCGATCTCAAGAGCCGCGTGCAGGAACTGATCGACACGATGATCAATCCCGCGGTCGCCGGCCACGGCGGCTTCGTGGAGCTCATCGATGTGCAGGACAACCGCGTGTATCTCCAGATGGGCGGGGGCTGCCAGGGCTGCGGCGCCGCCGACGTCACCCTGAAGTCGGGCATCGAGCGGCTGATCAAGGAAGAGCTGCCCGAAGTCACCGAGGTGCTCGACACCACGGATCACGCCTCCGGTACGAACCCGTACATCACCTCGGGCAAGAGCTAGCTCGCCGGACAACGTCGTCGTGGGCGGTCCCCGGCTGTTGCTGCTGCTGCCCACGCACACGTACCGGACGAGCGATTTCATCGACGCCGCGTGCAAGCTCGGCGTCGATCTCGTCTGTGCGTCCGAGAAGCCGAGCACGCTCGAGGAGCTCGTCCCCGAAGGTCTGCTGACGCTCGATTTCGCCGATCCCGCCGCCGCCGCCCGGCGAGTCGCCGACTTCGGCGCGGCGCGACCGCTGGCGGCCGTGGTCGGAGTCGACGACGCGACGGCGCCGGCGGCGGCGGCGATCGCCGAGCGCCTCGGCCTGCGCGCGAGCGCGCCGGCCGCCGTGGCCGCCACGCGCGACAAGTTTCAAATGCGACAGTGCCTGGCCGCGGCGGGCGTGCCGGTGCCTCGTTTCCGGCGCATCGCCCTCGCCGAGCAGCCGCTGCGGGCCGCGCGCGGCGTCGAGTATCCGTGCGTGCTGAAACCGCTCGCGCTGTCGGCGAGCCGTGGCGTGATTCGCGCCAACAACGCCGAGCAGTTCATCGCCGCCTTCGAGCGCATTGGCGCCCTCCTGCGCCGGGACGACGTGAGCGTCACCGGCGACGCCGCGCAGTACCTGCTCGCCGAGGAGTACGTGCCCGGTCTCGAGATCGCGCTGGAAGGCCTCTTGACCGGCGGCGCGCTGCACCCGCTCGCGCTCTTCGACAAGCCGGATCCGCTCGAAGGACCGTTCTTCGAGGAAACCATCTACGTGACGCCGTCGCGGCTGCCGCCTGCCGTCCAGGACGCGATCCGCGCGACGTCCGCGGCCGCGTGCGCCGCCCTCGGCCTCACCGAAGGACCGATCCACGCGGAGCTGCGGTTCAACGACGACGGACCGTGGGTGCTCGAGGTGGCCGCGCGGTCGATCGGCGGTCTGTGCTCGCGCACGTTGCGCTTCGGCACCGGCATGACGCTCGAGGAGATCATCCTGCGTCACGCCCTGGGCTGGCCGATCGCCACCCTCGAGCGCGAGCGCCGCGCGGCCGGCGTGATGATGATCCCGATCCCGCGCGCGGGATGCCTCCGGGGCGTGCGAGGGCTCGACGAGGCGAAGGCGGTGCCGCACGTCGAGGATGTCGTGATCAGCGCGCACGTCGGCCAGACGCTCGTGCCCCTGCCCGAGGGCTGGCAGTACCTCGGCTTCATCTTCGCGCGCGCCGACAGGCCGGCCGACGTCGAGGACGCGCTCCGCATCGCCCACGCGCGACTGGCCTTCGACATCCGCTGATGCCGCGCATCAACGAGCACTACCTCAATCTTCGCGCCGGCTATCTCTTCGCGGAGATTCGCCGGCGAACCGACGCCTTCGCGGCCGCGCATCTCGATTCGCGTCTCGTCGATCTCGGCGTCGGCGACGTCACCCGGCCGCTGCCGCACGCGGTCGTGCGTGCGCTGCACGAGGCGGCCGACGACATGGCGCGCGCGGAGACGTTCAAGGGCTATGGACCGTACGCCGGCTACGAGTGGCTCCGCGCCGCCATCGCCCGCCACGACTTCGCGCCGCGTGGTGTGCAGCTCGAGGTGGACGAGATCTTCGTGAGCGACGGTGGCAAGAGCGACAGCGCGAACCTTCAGGAGCTGTTCGCGACCGATTGCGTGGTGGCGGTGATGGATCCCGTCTATCCGGTATACGCCGACACCAACGTGGTCGCCGGCCGCACCGGCCGCGCCGACGCGAGCGGCCGCTACGCCGGCATGGTGTACCTGCCCTGCACCGCGGAGAACCATTTCCAGCCCGCGCTGCCCGACGGCCACGTGGACCTGATCTATCTGTGCTATCCGAACAACCCGACCGGCGCGGTGGCAACCCGCGAGGCCCTGGCGCGCTGGGTGCGCTACGCGCGCGAGCACGACGCGGTGATCCTCTACGATGCGGCCTACGAGGCCTACATCAGCGACGCCGACGTGCCGCACTCCATCTACGAGATCGACGGCGCGCGGGAGGTCGCGCTCGAGTCGCGCTCGTTCTCGAAGAGCGCGGGCTTCACCGGCATGCGGCTGGCATACACGGTCGTGCCGAAGGCGGCGAAGGGCCGCACGGCCGCCGGCGAGGCCGTCGCCCTGAACGCGCTGTGGACGCGGCGGATCGGGATGAAATCGAACGGTGCGCCGTACGTGATCCAGAAGGCGGCCGCCGCCGTCTACACGCCGGAGGGCAACAAGGAGGTCCGCGCGCTCGTCGACTTCTACCTCGGAAACGCCCGCATCATCCGCGACGGTCTCGAGGCGGCCGGCCTCACGGTCTATGGTGGCGACAACGCGCCGTACGTCTGGCTCCGCACCCCCGCCGGCATGTCGTCGTGGGACTTCTTCGATCACCTGCTCGCCACCGCCGGCGTGGTCGGCGCACCGGGTGCCGGCTTCGGCCCGAGCGGCGAGGGCTACTTCCGTCTCACCGGATTCGGCTCGCGCGAGCAGACCGAGGCAGCGGTGCAGCGGCTGCGCACTCGCCTTTAACGCAGGGCCGGGACGGCGAGACCGGCGAATGCCAGTCCCAGCGGTACGTCGCCGTCGTCGTACCAGCCGGCCTCGTGAAGCGCGTTCAGCGTGCCAAGCACCCGTCCATTCCACACCACGGGCAGGTTGATGATCGCCGCGCACCCGAGGGAGGCGATGAGCTCGTGGTCGAAGAAATGCGCCCGGATGTCCGCGGCCGTCCGGCCGACGTACGGCCGCCGCTCGTCGAGCACCCGCCGGGACCACGTTGTCGGGTTCATCGGCTTTCGTCCGCCGACCGGATAGGCCGCCGGTTGATTCGTGTAGAGCCGTTCTGATTCGCGCCGCTCGGCATCCCAGCGCAGGATCGTGAAGAGCTTGTGCCCGAGCGTCGCCGCTAGCGCCCGGTCGAGCGCCGCGAACGTCGCCGCCGGCTGGCCCTGGGCGCCGAGCGCCGCCGCGACGGCGGCGAGATGCGGCACGGCATCCACGGCATCGCGGCCGCTCATGACGACGAGCCGACGGACACGCGGTGCTCCGACTCCGGCCCCGCGACATGGACGATATGCTCGGGCACGAGGCCGAGCGGCCGGAGACGGAGCACGAGGAGCAGCCCGGCGCCGATGAGGGCCTCGCGAAGCGCCGCTACCTGCACCGGAGCGAGCGCGCCGATCCAGCCGGTCGCGAAGCGTGTGCCCTCCATGAAGGCCACGACGAGGACGGCGCCGACGATCGCCCCGATGTTGTTGCCGGTGCCGCCGGCCGTCAGCGCGAGCACGATGTAGATCGTCACCAGCGGCGCGAACGCCTCCGGCGCGATGAACGACGTGTAGTGCGCCCACAGCGCGCCCGCCACCCCGAGGATCGCCGCGCTCACCGCGAACGCCTGCACCTTGAACGCGATCACGCGCTTGCCGGCAACGCTCGCCACCTGATCGTCGTCCCGGATCGCACGGAGCGCGCGGCCGTACGGCGAGTGACGGAGCCGCTGACAGGCGACGAAGACGATGACGACGGCGAGGACGACGATCGCGAGATAGAGCACGTTGAACGTGGTGGGCGGCACGCGCCCACGCCATGGCCCGGGAATGCCCGAGATGCCGTCCGTGCCGTTCGTGAGCCACAGCTCGTTGCTGGCCACGAGCCGCACGACCTCCGAGAAGCCGAGCGTAATGATCGCAAGATAGTCGCCGCGCAGCCGCGCGGTGGTCAGCGCCAGGAGCGCGCCGGCGGCGGCCGCCGCCACGGCGGCCGCCGCCACACCGGCCGCGATGGGCGCGTGGCCGTTCTTGGACGCCAGCGCCGAGACGTAGGCGCCGACGGCAAAGAACCCGACCAGCCCGAGGTTGATCATGCCGGTCATCCCCCAGACGACGTTGAGGCCGAGCGTGAGCAGGGCATACAGGCCCGCGAAGACGGCCATGGCGACCAGATAGTTCTGCATCAGTACGCGCGCTCGCCGAGGAGTCCGCGCGGACGCAAGGTGAGCACGAGCAGGATGGCGGCGAAGCCCACGACGGTCCGATACGCGGGCGCCCACACGAGCAACGACAGCTCCTCGCCCACGCCGATCGTGAGCGCGCCGACCACGGCGCCGGGGATCGACCCGAGGCCGCCGACGACCGCGGCGGCGAAGACCGACAGGATGACGCGAAACCCCGTGAGTGGATCGATCGACGTATCGAGGCCGACGAGCATGCCACCGACGCCGGCCAGGCCCATGGCTACGAAATTGGTGAGCCGCGCCACGCGGTCGGCGTCCACGCCCTTGATCGAGGCGAGGGTCGGGTTGTCGGCCACGGCGCGCATCGCCTTGCCCATCCGCGTGAAGCCGAGAAACGCGAACACGGCGATCATGGCCATGACGGCCAGCGCGAAGTTCTGCACCTGCTGCGGGCCGATGCGCACGCCCGCAAGCTGCCAGTCCCGCCGGATCGGCAGCGCATAGCCACGCAAGTCGTTGCCGAAGACGAAGCGGATGACGTTTTCCAGCACGATCGTCAGCGCCACGGCGGCGATAGCGGTGGTCAGCCCGCCCGCGGGTCGGAGGGGTTTGAGGAGCAGCTCGTCGTTGACGACGCCGGCGACGCCCGCGACGACGAATGCCACCGCGACCGAGGCGGCCGCGGGCAGGCCGAGCACGGTATTCGCGACCCAGCCCGCGAACGCGCCGATCGTCAGGTGCGAGGCGACGGCGAAGTTCGGAAACCGCAGCACGGCGTAGATGGCGGTGAAGCCGATGGCCGGCACCGCGAGGATCGTGCCGGCCATCACGCCGTTGAGCGCGAGCTGGGCGACCTCGCCCAGCACGTCAGGCGATCTTCAGCAGCTTGAACTTGCCCTTGTCCGCCTGCTCGTAACGGAACTTCGTGTCGAGGATGTCGCCGATCTCGTTGAAGTCGCACGGGCCGCTGGCACCGTCGAAGTTCACGTCCTTGCCCTGCGCCAGGAGCGCGAGGCCGTCGACGGCGCTTTCGACGCGTGTGCCCCTCCCCTGCGAGATCTTCCGGACGTGATCCTTCACGGTCGTGCCCGTCGCCTCGCCCTTGGCGTGGGCGATGGCCAGACACACGAGGCTGATGTGGTCGTGCGTCTGGCAGGAGTACGGATCGAGATCGTCGTTGCCGAGCGCCTTGGCCAGCCGCTTGTACGCGGCCGATTCGACGGACGGCGACGGCGCGATCGTGTAGGTGCCGTCGGTGACCTCCGGCGGCAGCGAGCCGAGCAGCTTCGTATTCACCGCGTACGCCTGCGCGATCTTCGCGCCCGTATAGCCGGCCTTGAACAGGTCCTTCAGCACGACCGTGACATCGGGCGTGTAGCCGTTCAGGTAGATCATGTCGGGCTTCGCGCGCAACGCCTGGTCGATCTCGGAGCGGAACGTGGTCTTGTCCTTGTCGTAGACGATGGCGGAAACCAGCTCGGCACCGCGCTTCTTCAGCTCGTCGCCGACGATTTTCTGGGTGGGGAGCGCGAACGGGGCCTGCACGGCGAGGATGGCCACGCGCTTGCTGCCGACCGACACCATGAACTCTGCGAACTTCTTGCCCTGCAGCTGCGTGTTCGGCTGCGTGCGGACCAGGTACCCCTGGTGGGGCAGCTGCGTGATCGTGTCCGAGCCCGAGACGGTGGTGAGGAACGTGCGCGACTCCCAGCAGAGCGGCGCCACGGCTGTGGTCACCGCGGACGCCCACGTGCCCATGACGGCGACCGCCTTGTCGACGTCGATCAGCTTGCGTGCGGCGCGGACGCCGGCCTCCGGGTTCGTCTGGTCGTCCTCGCTGACGAGCTCGACCTTCTTGCCGAGCACTCCGCCGGCCGCGTTGATCTCGCCGGCGACCCACTGCATGGCCTTCAGCATCGAAGGGCCGTAGTTGCCGCCCGCACCCGTGAGCGGCGTCAGCGTGCCGAGGCGGATGGCGCCTCCCTGCCCGCGAGCCACGCTCGGCATGGAGCCGACTGCGACCGTGGCCGCCGTGCCTGCCAGAAACATGCGACGCGAGATGCCATCGGGCATGACGCTATCCTCCGAGAAAGATTCGCCGCACATCGGGATCCCGCGCGAGGTCCCCCGCACGGCCGCTGCGGCTGTTGCGGCCGTCGACGAGAATATAGCCCCTCTGCGCGATCGACAGCGCCTCCAGCGCGTTCTGCTCGACCATCACCACCGTCACGCCGCCCGCGTTGATGGCGACGATCGTGTCGAACAGCTGCTCCGCCGCGCGCGGCGCCAGACCCGCCGACGGCTCGTCGAGCAGCAGCACCGTCGGCTCCACCATGAGCGCCATCGCCATGGCCAGGATCTGCCGCTGGCCGCCGGACAGCGTACGGGCGGCGTAGCGCCGCTTCTCGGCCAGCACCGGGAACCGCGCAAAGATCGCCTCGATCCTGGGTCGGCTCCCGGCCGGATCGACGTAGCCGCCGATCTCGAGGTTCTCGCGCACCGACAGCGTGCCGAACACGTTCTGCTCCTGCGGAACGAAGGCGACGCCGCGCGCGCTGATCTCGCGAGCGGGCAGGCCGTCGATGGCCGTGCCGCGCAGCCGCACGGCGCCTCGGCGCGGATGGAGCAGACCGGCGATGACCTTGAGCAGCGTCGATTTCCCCGCGCCGTTGGGACCGATGACGGCCACGATCTCGCCGACGTCCGCGGTGAGCGCGACTCCCTTCAGGATTTCCTCGCTCGCCGAGTAGCCGGCCACGACGTCGGTGACCGTGAGCAGCCCCGTCATCCGGTGGCCGCGCGGCGACCGAGGTACGCCGCCTGCACGCGCTCGTCGGCTGCGATCTCGGCGAAGCGCCCCTCGGTCAGGTGCTTGCCATCGGCCATCACGATGACCGGATCGCAGAGACGCGCGATGACGTCGAGGTGGTGCTCGATGACGAGGAACGTCATACCGTTGTCCCGCAGCGCCTGCAGATGGCGGGCGATCTGGGCGGCCAGCGTCGGGCTCACGCCGGCGATCGGCTCGTCGAGCATGATGAGCTGCGGGTCCGTCATCAGCGCACGGCCGAGCTCGAGCAGCTTCTTCTGCCCGCCGGACAACGCCGACGCCGGCGCGTTCAGCAGTGTGGCGAGGTCGAGGCGGGCGGCGACGTCCCACGCGCGCCGGACGAGCGCGCGCTCACGCGCCCGCGCCGAGCGTGAGCCGAGCAGCGCGCGCCACAGCGTCTCGCCCGGCTGCGCGGCGCCATAGAGCAACAGGTTCTCGAGCACCGAGAGCCGGGGGAAGCCCCGCGCGACCTGAAAGGTGCGCACGAGCCCGCGTCGCGTCACGCGATGGGGCGGCCATCCCGTCACGTCGTGACCGTCGAAGACGACGCGACCGGCGTCGGGCGGGATGAGGCCGGAGACGCAGTTGAACAGCGTGGTCTTGCCGGCGCCGTTCGGACCGATGAGGCCCGTGATGGTCCCACGCGCGACGCTCAGGTCGACGCCGTCGAGCGCGCGCACCCCGTAGAACGCGCGACGCAGGCCCCGGACCTCGAGAAGAACTTACGCGCCCTCCGCGATCTCTCGCATCCGGCGAAAGAGCAGCGCGCGACGGCGGTTGGCCTCGGGCAGCTTCGACAGGTCGACCTCGGCGATGGTCAGGCCGTACGCCCGATACGCCGGAATCTCGTCGTCCGCCAGCTCCTTCATCCGCTCCTTGCGCGTGAGCGCCGCCTCGACGAACGGCGCCAGCGCCTCCGTCTTGCGCGCGGCGCGGGCCGCCTCACGCTCGCGGAACTCCGGCATCACCGCCGTCGCGAAGAGGTCGAGCGACTCGCAGATGTCCTCGTGGTGATTCTTGCCGCCCTGCTGGATGAAGATCGTCTGATCGACGCCGACCTCCTCGAAGGTCGTCAGCGTTGCGCGCAGCTCGTCCGGCGTGCCGATGCAGCCCGCGCCGCCGCCGAACAGCTCGGTGCCCAGGGCGTCGCGCACGGCGAGGTACTTGTTCCAGATATTGGTGCGGCCGGGCGTGTGTGTACCGAACACGTAGTGATGGCCGAGCGCGAACTGGAAGAACCGGAAGCCGTCGGTGCCGCGCCGGCGGGCCTCGTCGGCGTCCGGATGGCACGAGAATCCGGTGACCATGGCGATGTTCGGGTTGACGGCGTGGCCGATGGGCACGCACTCGCGCTTGAACGTCTCGTAATAGTCGTCGACCCAGTGCTTGGCCTCGGCGGGATCGATGAAGGCGAAGGTGAGCGCGCCAATCCCGAGCTGAGCGGCCAGCTTGATCGTCTCGCGGTTGGAGCACGCGACCCAGAGCGGCGGATGCGGCTTCTGCACGGGCTTGGGAAGCACGTTGCGCGTCGGCATCGAGAAGTAGCGCCCGCTGTAGCCGGGATACGGATCCATGACCAGCATGTTGGCCGTCTGCTCGACCGTCTCGCGCCACATCGCGCGGCGCTCCGCCGGATCGATGCCGAAGCCTTCGAGCTCCGCGCGCGATGCCGACTCGCCCGTGCCCCAGTCCACGCGTCCCGCGGAGACGAGATCGAGCGACGCGATCCGCTCCGCCACGCGCGCCGGATGATTGTAGCCGGGCGGCATGAGCACGATGCCGTGACCGAGGCGGATGCGCCGGGTGCGTTGCGAGGCCGCGGCGAGAAAGACTTCGGGCGCCGACGAGTGCGAGTACTCCTCGAGGAAGTGATGCTCGACCTCCCACGCGGAGTCGATGCCGAGCCGATCTGCGAGCTCCACCTGGTCCAGGGCGTCCTGGAACAGCCGGAGCTCGCTGTCGGCAGCCCATGGCCGCGGCAGCTGGTGCTCGTAGAAGATGCCGAAACGCATGACGCGGTCCTCCCGGAATGGCGGTGCACTATAGCACGCGCGTTATGATGCCCCGCAGATGGCGGACCGCTGGCTCGCGCTCGCGTTGATCTTCATCACGCGGCTCTCCATGGGCGTGCAGTTCCAGTCGATGGCCTCGGTGGGTCCGCTCGTCGTCGCGGATCTCCGGCTGTCGTACGCGCAACTCGGCACGCTCGTCGGCCTGTACCTGCTCCCCGGCGTCGCGCTCGCGCTGCCCGGTGGACTGCTCGCGCGCCGGATCGGCGAGCGCCGCACCGTGGTCGCGGGCCTCGCCGTCATGGCGGCCGGTGGCCTCCTCACCGCGTGGAGCGAGAGCTTCCTCGGCGTCGCCGCCGGCCGCGTCGTGAGTGGTGGGGCCGCCGTGCTGATGAACATGGCGATCATCAAGCTGACGGCCGACTGGTTCGCTGAGCGCGAGATGGCGACGGCGATGGCCGTCATGCTGACGGCATGGCCGGTCGGTGTCGGCGCCGCGGTCACGACGCTCGGCGCCGTCGCGACGGCGACGTCGTGGCGGACCGCCGTCGCAGCCGCCTCGATGACCGCGGTGCTCGGTCTGATTCTGATGACCGGCGTCTTTCGCGACCCGCCGCTGCGGACCCCGCCGGGTCGCGCGCCTCGCCTCAGCGGCAGCGATCTCGGCCTCGCGACGACGAGCGGCCTCGCCTGGGGCACGTTCAATGCCGCCATTGTCGTCGTCGTCGCCTTCGCCCCCTCGATGCTGCACGCGCGCGGCATGTCCCTGGGACGGGCCGGGCTCGTGGCCGGCGTGGCCATGTGGATCTCCATCATCTCGGTGCCCGTCGGCGGCGTGCTGAGCGACCGTATCGGTCGAGCGAACCTACCCATCATCGCCGGCTGCGCCGCCGCTACTGCCGTGCTGATGGCGCTGCCCGCGATGGTGGCGGCGTGGATTGGGTTGCTGCTGCTCGGCGTCGTGGCCGGCGCCGTCCCAGGACCGCTCACGTCGCTCTTGCCGCGCGCGATCGCGCCCGAGCGGCTCGCCGCCGGCCTCGGCATCTCCTACACCGTCTTCTACGCCGTGATGGCCACCACGCAGCCCACCGCCGGCCTCGCCCGCGACCTCACCGGCGATCCGGCGGCGCCGGTCCACTTCGCCGCGGCCGCCATGGCCGCGACCCTCGTAGCGCTGGCCGCGTTCCGGGCGATCGAGTGGCGCCGGCGCACGGCAGCCGCCATGCCTCACGAGCCAGCGACCCCATTGACACGACCATAGCGATTGCGCACAGTGTGCGCCTCGGTCCGAGCCTCATCGGATCGCTCGCTCGTGACGTGCTCGCGTCGTTCGCGGAGGAGGGCCCATGGACAGCGGAGCGCTCGACCCCACGCTCACTCGTCGCGACCTGTTGAAGGCCGCAGGCATCGCCACCATCGCCGTCACCGGACCGCAACTTGCCACCCGACCGGCGGAAGCACAGCCCAAGCGCGGCGGGACCCTACGAACGACGGTGATCGCCGATCCGGTGACGGGCTTTGACCCGCACCAGACCATCTCCTTCCTCACCATGGTGCCGCTTTCCTTCGCCTACAGCCGTCTGGTGAAGGTCAAGGCCGGTCCGGACGTGAAACCCATGACGTATCCCGTCGAGGCGGATCTCGCCGAGTCATGGACGCAGCCCAACGAGACGACGTACATCTTCAAGCTCCGCAAGGGAGTCCGCTGGCATCCCAAGCCACCGGTCAACGGACGCGAGCTCACCTCGGACGACGTCAAGTACACGTACGAGCGCTTCCTCAGCATGAAGAACAACGGCAACCGTCCCGTGCTCGAGTCTGTCGACAAGATCGAGACGCCGGACAAGTACACGGTCAAGTTCGTGCTGAAGGAGCCGAACGCCTGGTTTGTCGACATGCTCGCGTCGACGTCTACGTGGATCATCGCCAAGGAGTGCGTGGAGAAGTTTGGAGATCTGAAGAAGGCGGAGTCGGTGGTGGGGACGGGCCCATGGATGCTCGAGCGGTGGGAGCCGAACGTTCGCCTTTATTACACGCGGAATCCCAACTACTTCGTGCCGGGCCTGCCGAACGCGGACAACGTCGACGTGCTGATCGACAAGGATCCGTCGTCGCGGCTGGCCGCCTTCCTCGCGGGCAAGCTCGACTTCGGTCCGGAGTACCAGCACGTCATCCGGCGGCTCGATCTGGCGGTCGCCAAGCAACGGCGGCCGAACCTTCAGACGGTCGAGTATGCATGGTTTACGAGCGGCAGCACCGGCTTCAAAGTCGACAAGGCGCCCTTCAACGACGTGAAGGTGCGGCGCGCGCTCTCGCGCGCGGTGAGTCTCGCCGAGATCTTCGAAAGCAACGCGTTCTCGCAGGGCCACTACGTCCCGAACCCGGCCGTGCCCGCCGCCGCTGCGGAGTGGTCGATTCCCATCGACCAGCTCGGCCCGGAGGGGCGGAAGCTCTACGAGTTCTCGACGGCCGAGGCCAAGCGCTTGCTCGCCGAAGCAGGGCATGCCAACGGCTTCAAGACGGAAGTGGAGGCGCCCGGCACGGGCTACGGTCCCGACTTCCTCGATTTCGTGCAGATCACCGTGAAGAACTGGAAGGCGGCCGGTATCGACGCCGATCTGAAGCTCAAGGAGTACGGAGCCTTCATCTCAAGCACGATCTACGGCAAGTTCGACCACATGTTTCTCGGGCTCCGCGGCGCGTGGACGGATCCAGAGTCGTACTTCTATCGCTGGTTCATGCCAGGGCAGCCGCTGAACGTCTGGAACATCAACGACCCGAAGCTCATCGAGATGATCAAGCTTCAACGCCGCACCTTTGATGTCGCCAAGCGGAAGCAGATCGTCTACGACATCCAGCGCTACCTGGCCGAGAACGCATACTTCGGCGTGGACGGCTCCGTGAAAGTCGTCTCGGCGTGGGAGCCGCACATCAAGAACTACATGCCCAACAATGGCTTCGATCATGGCGGTCGGATGATGGCCGCCTGGATCGACAAGTAAGACGCCGCTATCGCCGCGCCGGCCCGCGCGTGGGCGGCGCGGCGGCCGTACCATGCGCACCTACGTCCTCCGTCGCCTCATCATCGCCATCCCGTCGCTGCTCATCGCTTCGTTGATCGTCTTCACGCTGCCGCGACTGATTCCTGGCGACGTGGTCCAGCTGATGTTCGAGGAAAAGGGGTACGGCAAGGACCTCGAGGAGATGCGCGCGAAGCTCGGATTGAACCGGCCGATCCCGGTGCAGTACGTCGACTGGCTCGGACGCGTCGTGCGCGGCGACTTCGGCGAATCGTTGTGGACGCGGCAGGCGGTGCTGGATCAGGTTGCACAGCGGCTCCCCGTCACGCTGACGCTCGGATTCGAGGCGCTGGTGGTGGCTGTCCTCATCGGCGTGCCGATCGGCATCGTCGCCGCCGTCCGCCAGGACGGACCGCTCGATTTCGTCGCGCGCAGCGCCGCCATCCTCGGGCTGTCCATCCCGGCCTTCGTCACCTCGATCGTCGTGATTCTTCTGCCCGCGATCTGGTGGGGGTGGAGCCCGGTCACGACCTTCGTGAGGTTCTCCGCCAACCCGGCCGCCTACGCGCTGCAGTTCGTGCTGCCGGCGCTGATTCTCGGCACGGCATCCGCGGCGGCCATCATGCGCCTCACACGCGGCATGCTGCTCGAGGTCCTCCGGCAGGACTACGTCCGCACGGCGTGGGCCAAGGGACTCCGGGAACGCGCGGTGGTGCTGAAGCACAGCCTCAAGAACGCCGTGATTCCCGTCGTCACCGTGCTCGGACTTCAGGTTGCGCAGATCGCCGGCGGGGCGGTGATCGTCGAGACGATCTTTGGCATCCCCGGCATGGGGCAGTTCCTCGTGGAGTCGATCATCCAGCGTGACTACCCGGTCATCCAAGGCATCAACCTGCTGATCGTCGTGATCATCGTGGCCACCAACCTGCTCGTCGACCTCACCTACGCGATGCTCGATCCGCGGATCCGGTACTGAGTCGGATGGCGAAGGCCGTCGAGATCCCTGTCCGTGAGCCGATCGCCCCGCCGCTGCGGGTGCCGAACGCCGCCGTGCGGCTCGGTCGGCTCACGCTGCGCAAGCCGCTCGGCGCGATTGGCGCGCTGATCGTCGTCACTCTCATCCTGCTCGCGGCGTTCGCCGATCAGATCGCGCCGTATCCGTACGATGAGAGTATCGCCGGCGCGCGCATGAAGGCGCCAAGCGCGCAGTTCTGGATGGGCACGGACAATCTCGCGCGCGACATCTGGAGCCGCGTGGTCTACGGCGCGCGCATTTCGGTCACCGTCGGCTTCGCGACCGTCGCGCTTGTCACCCTGCTCGCCACGGCCATCGGCGTTACGAGCGCCTACGTCGGCGGCACCGTCGACATCGTCGTCCAGCGGATCGTCGACGCGTGGATGTCGTTCCCGGCGCTGGTGATCGTGCTGTCGCTGCTGGCAGCACTCGGGCCCGGCATGTTGAACCTGATTCTCGCCCTGGCGATTCTCGGCGCGGCGGGAACGTCGCGTGTCATCCGTGGCGCCACGCTGGCGACGCTGCAACATCCGTACGTCGAGGCGGCGCGGGCGCTGGGCAGCGGGCACCTGCGGATCATCGTCCGCCACGTTCTGCCGAACGTGCTGGCCACGATCATCATCCTCGCCACGGTCGCCCTCGGCACGGTGATCCTCGCCGAGTCGGCGCTGTCGTTTCTCGGCTTCGGTGTCCCGCCGCCGTATCCGTCGTGGGGCGGAATGCTTTCCGGCTCGGGACGGTCGTTCATGTACCACGCGCCGTGGATGGCCCTGTGTCCCGGCGCCGCCATCTCGCTCGCCGTGTTCGGCTTCAACATGCTCGGCGATGCGCTGCGCGACGTCCTCGACCCGCGGCTGCGCGGCGCGGGCGTGCGGATGCGAGGCTAGCCGGCTTTACGGTCGGCCGTACGTTCCGCCGCCCCGTGCGCGCTCGCGACGGCGGCCGGCGGGAATGATGATGCCGGCGATGACCAGCAGCGCGACGAGCGCGGCCCCGATGAACAGCGCCGCCGTCACCGGGAGGCCGAAGATGCGCTGCGCGGGGCGTCGCACGACCTCGCCCGCCGCCGCCGACGGCGAGTCACCGTCACGGTTGCCGGGACGCACCTCCGCCGCGTTCGGCTGCTGCCCGCGCTGGACCACGCCGTCGCTCTTGGGGCCGGCACTACCCGGCGCGCCCTGCTCGCGGTTCATGCCGGCGGCCGGGCGGTCTTGCGCGCCGATGGGCGCGGCGGCGGCAAAGACGAGGGCGAGAGCGAGCGCAAGCCAGTTCATCACGTGAGCCTCCCGCGGTCGGAATCGAGCAAGGCCGGTGCCATCGACCGGCAGGCGCGGCGCGCGGGAAGCTGATAGCATGCGCGGCACGGAGGACTTTCCATGAAGCGTGCGTGGCTCGCCGTCATCGCCATCATCGTCATCGGCGTCGCCCTCGCCGGCGTCCCGCTGGCGCAGCCAAAAGAAGTCGTGGTCGGTGTGCTGTATCCGATGTCCGGAAACGCCGCGCAGGTCGGCATCGACTGCGTGAACGCCGTCAAGCTGGCGGCCGAGATCGTCAACGGCAACCACGAACTGAGCATGCCGCTCGCCAAGGGCGAGGGCCTGCCGGGTCTCGGCGGCGCGAAGATCCGCCTGGTCGTCGTCGATCACCAGGGCAAGCCAGACCTCGGCCAGGCCGAGGCCGAACGACTCGTGACCCAGGAAAGGGTGCACGCGCTCTTCGGCGCCTACTTCTCGGGCGTCACGCAGACGATCGCGCAGGTGGCCGAGCGCAACGGCGTCCCGCACCTCAACGCGGAGTCGTCGTCACCGGCGCTGACGGAGCGTGGGCTCAAGTGGTTCTTCCGCACCTCGCCGCACGACGGGCACTTCAGCCAGGCGATGTTCGACTTCATGCGCGAGCTCGAGAAGCGGCGCAACGTGAAGATCAAGTCGGTGGCCATCATGCACGAGGCCACCCAGTTCGGCTCCGACTCCGCCAAGGTGCAAGAGGAGCTCGCGAAGAAGGCCGGCTACGAAATCGTCGCGAAGATCACCTATCGCGACAAGGCCACCAACCTCGACGCCGAGGTCGGCAAGCTGAAGGCCGCCAACGCCGACGTCCTGCTGCCGTCGTCCTACACCAACGACGCGATCCTGTTCGTCCGCACCGCCAAGAACCTCGACTACAACCCGCGGCTGCTCATCGCGCAGAACGCAGGCTGGACGGATCCGACGTTCCTGAAGGAGATGGGCCAGGACGCCGAGGGCCACATCACGCGCGCGCCCTTCGCCCTCGATCTGGCCGGGAAGAAGCCGATCATCAACCAGGTGAACGAGCTCTTCAAGAAGACGGGCGGGCGCGACATCTCCGACGCGCCGGCGCGCGCCTTCACCGGCTTCATCACGCTGGCCGACGCCATCAATCGCGCGAAGTCCACCGACCCCGAGGCCATCCGCAAGGCGCTCGTCGCCACCAACATCCCGGGCGACCAGCTGATCATGCCGTGGACGGGCGTGAAGTTCGACGAGAAGGGCCAGAACAACGGGGTGCGCGCGATCCTGCAGCAGGCGCAGGGCGGCAAGTACGTGACGATCTACCCGTTCGAGCTTGCCGCCGGTGACGTCGTCTATCCACTGCCCGCGTGGAAAGACCGTAAGTAAGCGCTGACCGCGGAGCTGATCCTCCAGGGAGTCGTCGGTGGCCTCTTGATGGGGCTCGTCTACGCGCTCATCGCGGCCGGACTCTCCCTGATCTTCGGCCTCATGGAGATCGTGAACTTCGCCCACGGCGAGTTCCTGATGCTCGCCATGTTCGCGAGCTTCTGGGCGTGGGCGCTGTGGCGCCTCGATCCGCTCGTGTCCCTCCCGCTGTCGGCGGCGGTGCTGGCCCTCCTCGGCTGGGCCACCTATCACGGGCTCGTCCGGTTCATCCTCGACGCGCCGATGCTCGCGCAGATCTTCGCGACGTTCGGGCTCGCCGTCTTCCTGCGTTCCGCCGCGCAGGCGCTCTGGGGCGCCGACTTCCACGTCGTCAAGAACCCCCTCGTGCAAGGCCGCCTCGCGCTTGGCGGGGTCTTCGTCGGCGTGCCGCAACTGGTGGCCAGCGCCGGCGCTCTCCTCGCGTTCGGTCTCCTCTACTGGTTCATCACCCGGACCGAGACCGGCCTGGCGCTCCAGGCGACCGCCCAGGATCGTCAGGCGGCCTCGTTGATGGGCATCGACACGCAGCGGATGTTCGCGCTGGGCTGGGCGCTGGGTGGCGCGTGCGTCGGGGTCGCCGGCGGTCTGCTCGCATCCTTCTTCTACGTCTTCCCCGAGGTCGGTGGCCCCTTCGCGCTGCTCGCCTATGTTGCCGTCGCGCTCGGCGGCTTCGGCAACGTGCCGGCCACGCTCGCCGGCGGTGTGGTCGTCGGTCTCGTCGAGGTGCTCGGCGGCCTGCTCATCGACCCGTCGCTGAAGCTCATCGGCGTCTTCGCGCTCTATCTGCTCGTGGTCCTGTGGCGACCACAGGGCCTGTTCGGCCGGTTCTGATGCCGCGCGCGCGGATGGTGCTGGTCCTCGCCGCGCTCACCCTCGCGCTCGTCGTCCCCGCCGTCGTGACGCTGCCCTATCCGCGCGATGTGCTCATCCGCATCTTCCTGTTCGCCGCCCTCGCCCAGGCGTGGAACATCCTGGCCGGCTACTGCGGGCAGATCTCGCTCGGTCACGCCATCTTCTTCGGCACCGGCGCGTACACCTCGGGCCTCTTCGTCGCGCGCGACGTGGGCTCGCCGTGGCTGGCCATGCTGGTCGGCGCGGGGATCGCCGTGATCCTCTCCCAGCTGATCGGCGCACCGGTGTTCCGGCTGCGCGGCCATTACTTCGCGATCGCCACCATCGCCGTCGGCGAGATCGTCCACATCCTGGCCGTCAACTGGGAGTTCATCGGCGCCGCGCGCGGGCTGTACATCCCCGTCAAGCGGCCGGACAGCTTCGTGAACTTCCAGTTCCACCAGTCGAAGGCCGTCTACTACTACATCGTGCTCGGTCTGCTCGTGCTCGGCCTTGGCGTCACGCGGCTGATCGAGCGATCGCGCCTGGGCTACTACTTCCGCGCCGTGCGCGAGGAGCAGGACGCCGCGGCCAGTCTCGGCGTACGCGTCGCGCGCACCAAGCGCGTGGCGTTCGCCGTCTCGGCGGCGCTGACGGCGGCCTGCGGCACCTTCTACGCGCAGTACGTGCTGTTCATCGATCCGGAGTCCGTCTTTCCGCTCTCGCTGTCGATTCTGATCTGTCTCATCGCCGTGCTGGGTGGCGTGGGCACGCTCTGGGGCCCGCTCGTCGGCGCCGCCGTCCTGATTCCGCTCGGCGAGATCACGCGCATCTATCTCGGCGGCACCGGCAAGGCGCTCGACCTCGTCATCTACGGCGCGCTCATCATGGTGATCTCCGTCGTCCAGCCCGCCGGCCTCGTCGGCGTCGTGCGGCGGCTGCGCGAGGCGCGCTGAGACGATGACTCTCCTCCACGTCGAGGGGCTGACCAAACGCTTCGGCGGTCTAGTCGCCAACCGCGAAATCTCGTTCAGCGTCGCGCCGGGCGAGCTCGTCGGCGTGATCGGTCCCAACGGCGCCGGCAAGTCCACGCTGTTCGACCTGATCACGGGCTTCCAGCGTCCCGACGCGGGCGCGGTGCGGCTCGACGGCGCCGACATCACGCGCGAGCGCCCCGACGAGATCAGCCGCCGCGGCGTGGCCCGCACCTTCCAGAAGCTGCGGCCGTTCGCGGGCATGACGGTGCTCGAGAACGTGATGGTCGGCGCCTTTCAGAAGACGGCGGATGTCCGCGCCGCGCGCGAGACGGCGCAGCGCGCGCTGGATGCCGTCGGCCTGGGCGACCGTGCCGGCGCGCACGCCCGCGGGCTTTCCACCGGCCAGCGCAAGCGCCTGGAGCTCGCGCGCGCGCTCGCCACCAGGCCGCGGCTGCTGCTGCTCGACGAGGTCACCGGCGGCGTCGATCAGGCCACCATCCCCGGCCTCGTGCGGCTCGTCCGCGAGCTGCACGCGGGCGGCCTGGCCCTCGTCGTCATCGAGCACAACATGCGCGTGATCATGGAGATCTCGCAGCGCATCGTCGCGCTGCAGCTCGGTCAGGTGATCGCCGACGCTTCCCCCGCGGACATCGTCCGCGACCGCCGCGTCATCGATGCCTATCTGGGCGAGAGCTGGCGCACGTGACGCCGCCCGCAGACGCGCTCATGCTCGAGGTGCGCGATCTCGAGGTGCTGCTCGGGGACTATCAGGTGCTGTGGGGCGCGCGGCTGGCCGTCGCGCGCGGCGAGATCGTGGCGCTGCTCGGACCGAACGGCAGCGGCAAGTCGACGCTGATGAACAGCGTGTCGGGGCTGTTGCGACCGCGCGCGGGGCGGATCGCCTTCGAGGGCGCCGCCATCACCGGCGAGCCGGCTCACCGGATCGTCGGGCGCGGTATCAGCCACGTGCTCGAGCGGCGTCGGCTCTTCCCGCACCTCACCGTCCGTCAGAACGTCTGGCTGGGCGGCTATCACGCGGCGGCGCACGCCGGACGCGAGGAGCAGTTCGAGCGGCTCACGCGGCTGTTCCCCATCATCGCCACACGCGCCGGTCAGGCAGCACACTCGCTGTCGGGCGGTGAGCAGCAGATGGTCGCCATCGCGCGCGGGCTCATGGCGCGCCCGCGGCTGCTGATGATCGACGAGCCGTTTCTCGGCCTCGCTCCTCGCGTCGTCGAGGAGCTCGTCGCGGCCATCAAGCGCGTGAACGCCGAGGGGGTCACCGTGCTCTTCATCGAGCAGAACGTGGAGCTCGCGCTGTCGATCGCCTCCCGCGGCTACGTGCTCGAGTCCGGTCGCACCGTGGTGGACGGCCGGTCCGGCGAGCTCGTCCGCTCGCCGGAGGTTCGACGGATTTTTCTCGGCGGCTGAGGCATAATCCGTCTCGACGCCATGCGCGCTCGTCGGACCGGAATCACCGTGTTGTCGTTGCCTGCCGCCCTGCTGTTGCTCCTCGCCGTCGGCGCCGCCATTGATGCCCGCATCAGCGCCGTCTGGCGCGTCGCCCTCGACTCGATCGACGACCCGGCCGCCCAGGAACACGACGAGGCAACGCCGGCCGACGCGCCGAACGCCCACCACGGCGGCGAAGCCGCCGCGCGCATCACCATCGCGCTCACGCGCGTCTTCGGTCATCTCGCGCCGCTCTCCGACGGCGCCGCCTCGCTCGGCGTCGTTCTCGTTCCGGTTCCGCGCGCCCCGCCCTCCCTCTAGTCGCTCCATCCAGCGTCGCCCCGATCGAGCCGCGCCCGCTCGCGCGTGGGCGTGGTTCCGAATGGTTCCCGCGCGTACGGACTGGAGTGATCGTGATGCACACCACCACGCGGCAAGCGCTGATCCATCGCCTCGTCACGCTCGGTGTCCTGCCCGAGCACATCGAGGGCGCCCGGATGTGGGGCGGCCCCGGCTCTGAGCGGCCGTGCGCGACCTGCGGCGAGCCGATCGGGGTGAGCGCCGTCGAGTACGAGCTGGACCTCAACGGCCGCACCTTCGTGCTGTGCGTGCCGTGCTATCTCGCGTGGCGCGCCGACCCGAGCCGCGCTTGACGGGCGCGTCCGCTCCGTGGTTTAAGGACCACCTGGAGGGCGCCCATGAAGCTCAGCGGCGAGCAGCTCGAGGGGCTGTACACGACAATGGTGAAGATCCGCCGGTTCGACGAGCGAACGGCGGAGCTGTTCGTGGAAGGTCTCGTGAAGGGCACCGCGCACTCGTACGTGGGCGAGGAAGCGGTGGCCGCCGCCGCGTGCGCCAACCTCCGCGTCGACGACTACATCGTCGGCACGCATCGCGGCCACGGCCACTGCATCGCCAAGGGCGCGCGCATGGACCGCATGATGGCCGAGCTGATGGGCCGGGTCGACGGCTACTGCCGCGGGCTCGGCGGCTCCATGCACATCGCCGCCCTCGACCTCAACATCCTCGGCTGCAACGGGATCGTGGCCGCCGGTCTGCCGATCGGCACCGGCGCCGCGCTGGCCTCGCGGCTGCGGAAGACCGATCGTGTCGTGATCGCGTTCTTCGGCGACGGCGCGTCCAACCAGGGCGTCGTTCACGAGTCTTTGAACCTCGCCGCCGTGTGGAAGCTGCCGATCGTCTTCCTGTGCGAGAACAATCAGTACGCGCTGTCGACGTCATCCAAGCGCACAGTGGCCGGTGACTCGATCGCCGGCCGCGCGGCGGCCTACGGCATTCCCGGCGTGCGCGTCGACGGTAACGACCTGGCCGCCGTCTACGACGCCACGAAGTTGGCGGTGGCGCGAGCCCGCGCCGGCGAGGGCCCGACGCTGGTGGAGGCGCTCACGTATCGCTGGGGCGGCCATTCGATGCGGGCCAATCTTCCCGACTACCGCACCAGGGAGGAAGAGCGTGAGTGGATGGAGCGCGATCCGATCGCGCGGTTCAAGCCGGAGCTCGAGCGCGCGGGCGTGAGCGTCATGCGGCTCAAGGAGCTCGAGGAAGCGGTGGAGGTCGAGCTCGACCGCGCCGTCGGCTTCGCGAAGGCGAGCGCCGAGCCGACGGTGGACGTGATGGAGTCCTCGGTGTACGCGCCGCACGCGCCCGCCACCGAGCCAACCGACCGCAGCGGCCCCGAGCGGACGATGGCGGAGGCGCTCAACGAGGCGCTGCACGCCGAGATGACGCGCGACGAGCGCGTCTTCGTCATGGGCGAGGACGTCTCGCTCATCGGCGGGATCTTCGGGGTCACACGCGGCCTGCGTGAGAAGTTCGGCGAGGAGCGCGTGCGCGACACGCCGATCTCCGAGGCGGGGTTTCTCGGCGCCGGGGTCGGCGCGGCCATCGCCGGCCTGCGCCCGATCGTCGAGATCCAGATCTGGGACTTCATCGCCGTGACCATGGACCAGGTCGTGAACCAGGCGGCGAAGTTCCGCTACATGCTCGGCGGCGGCCCCACGGTGCCGCTGGTGATCCGCGGACCCCAGGGAGGCGGTATCCGGCTCGCCGCCCAGCACTCGCAGAGTCTCGAGGCGTGGTTCGCCCACGTGCCCGGTCTCGTCGTGGTGGCCCCGTCGACGCCGTACGACGCGAAGGGACTGCTGGCGTCCGCGATTCGCGACGACAATCCGGTCATCTTCCTCGAGCACAAGGCGCTCTACGCCGTGAAGGGTTCCGTGCCGGCCGAGCCCTATGCGATTCCCCTCGGCAAAGCCGACGTCAAGCGCGCCGGCACCGACGTCACCATCGTCGCCACCCAGGCGATGGTCGTGCGGGCGCTCGGCGCGGCGGCCGAGCTCGAGAAAGATGGCGTGAGCGTGGAGGTCGTCGATCCGCGGACGCTGGTGCCGCTCGACGAGGCGACGCTGCTCGCCTCCGTGCGCAAGACGCATCGGCTGGTGATTGCGCACGAAGCCGTCACGCGCTGCGGCTTCGGCGCCGAGCTGGCCGCGCTCGTCGCCGAGAAGGCGCTCGATGAGCTCGACGCGCCGATCGTGCGCGTGGGCGCCCGCCCGGTGCCGATGCCCTACAACGACGCCCTCGAACGGGCGACGATCCCGAGCCAGGCTGACATCGTGGCGGCCGTTCGCAGCGTCCTCTAGGCCGCCTGCGCCGCGGGCGCGCGGCGCGGCGCGTGGTGCGCCGGCTCCTGAGCAACGAGGACGATCTCGGCGTGCGGGCCCAGCGACGTCTGGGCGATCTCGACCATGAGGCCGATCTGCGGATGGCCGATCGGAACGGGCAGCACGCCAACCCAGCCGCCACGCCCGCGACGCACGACCGGCGCGGTCATCGGACCGAGCACGGCATGGATGGCGTCGGTCAACGCAATCTGTCGCGAGATCATCGCTTCGCGCCGGCGCTGGAGGAGCGTCGCGAGCCGCAGCAGCCCGATCAAGCCCGCCACCGGAATCGCGAGCACCACCACGACCGCCACCGCCGTCATGACGCCACCTCGCTGAGCAGCAGCACCGGCACCTCGGCCCTCGCCCGCACGCGCGCGGCCACACGACCCAGCGTGCGGCGCCACCAGCGCCACCGCGCGGCGCGCAGGACGATCGCGTCGGCATCGAACGCGTTCGCTTCGGCGAGGATCTCTTCATCCGGATCGCCGACGCGTACGCGGTGCTCGACGGCGATTCCGTCGAGACGCAGCGCGAGCTCCTGCAGCCAGAGGTCCACCTCGCGCGCGGCGCGCTCTTCGTGCTGATGCGCGTACCGGATCACGCGGTTGTCCTCGGAGTAGCGCGTCCGCGCGTACGGGATGACGTGCACCAGCCTGACGGTGGCGCCGCCGGCGCGCGCGAGATCCGCCACCAGTGGCAGCACCGACTCCGCCTGCTCGCTCGAGTCGAGCGGAACCAGAATTCGCTTCGCCATCATCCACCTCCGCCGGGTATGACACCGCGCCCCGGCGCGCGTGAAACTCGAGGAGCGCCACGGCTCCGCCGGGGCGCGACGAACGTTGGGGGGTCGGGGGCCATTTCGTTCGCACTGGGCTCGTTGCAAGCAGCATCCGAGCAGCCGAGTTGACGAAGCTTTTCCACCCCGATGCCGCCCGTGAGGGCCAGGAGTCCCACGCCTTTCATGAGCCGACCGGCAGTGCTCAGGATCAGCCGGGCTGGTTGCAGCGCCAAGGTCGGCAACCGATGCGGACATGGTATCGTCACGAGGAGGTGCATCACATGATAGGCCATCGTGCTGTGATCATTGTCGCCACGTTGGTGCTGGCCGCGTGCTCATCGACGGGCCGCGACGCCGCGACGCCGCATTCGCAGCAGATCGAATGCGAACGAAGCGGAGGAGCATGGCGCGCAGTGCTGAAGCTCTGCGAATATAGGCAGCCGAGCTAGCCGCTCAAACGGTCGCGGAGAAAGATCGAAGTCCGGGCTGCGGCCCGACAGCACCGCCGCCCGATGGTCGGCTAGCGCGAGACACGCCCGCCGAACTGGGCGGTCATGGAGTGTAATGACCTCAGGGCCATTTCGAGGCCCCCACGTCAAACAAGCGGGTGAAGATCGGGCCGGCAGTCGCTGCAGGGCTCGAGGCCGAGCGCCTCGACGCTCGCGCGCGAGGCGATCAGCGTGAGGTTCGCGAGACTGTGCGAGGGCAGATCGCCGCACGTCGGCAGGCAGTAGGCGCGGTCGTCGCCCGCGCGCACGTACATCGTCTCGCGCGCGACGCGGAAATCGCGCGCAGTCGGCTGCGTCGGCACACCTTCGACGCCGAGGAGCTGGCGCTTGAGCCCGAGCTTGTCGCCCGCGTAGCCCGTCAGCTTGCCGGACGAGCCGACGACTCGGTGACACGGCACGACGATCGGCAGCGGGTTCCACCGCAGCGCCTGCGCGACCGCGCGCTCGGCGCCGGGCTTGCCTACGCGGCGCGCGATCGAGGCGTAGGACGTCACCGCTCCGTACGGCACGCCGACAGCCGCCTCGAGGACGGCGCGGCGAAACTCGCTTCCCGCCAGGCGCAGGTCGAGCCGCCAGCCCAGCTCGTGGCGACGACCGGCGAGGAAGTCCAGGAGATCCTCGCGCAGGCGCGCGATGTCGGCGGAGCTCTCCACGGTCTCGACGTCGGTCAGATGGCGGAGTCGCGACGCCGCCACCGTGGTCGCCTCGCCGAGATATTCCACGAGCGACACGCCGTGCTCCGAGCGCGCGACGAGAATGTTTCCGAGCGGCGACGGGATGATGCCGTACGTCAGCACGCGACTCTTGAGATCCGCGAGCCTCGTCTGCAGCGCCGCGCGCGAGGCGGCCTCGTCCTCGGCCGGCGGCGCTTGGTGCCGTAGACCGCGCGCAACTTCGTCGATGGCTCGGTAGCGCCCGAGCTCCTGCTGGCATGGCGCGCAGCTCCGCGTATGCTTCTCGACCCGCTGCGTGGCGGCGGCACCCGCGTCCCCGGTGGCGGCAGCGACGAGATCCGCTTCGATCGCCCGACAGGACGGCGGCTTGCGTGTCATCGCGTTGGCTCCATCGCGTGGAGTTCGTGACCGTTGAGGCTCACGCGGATCTTCTTCAGCGCCTGAAAGACGTGAGCCCGCGCGCTCTCCGGCGAGCACTCGAGGCTCTCGCCAATGGCCTCGTAGTCGAGGTCATGGACCTTGCGCAGCGTGAAGGCGAGCCGCTGCTTGAGCGGCAACCCCGCCACCACCCGGTCCACCAGCGCGCGCGTCTCCTTCACAGCCTGCTCCTCCTCCGGCCCCGCCGGATCGGCTTCGGCGGGCCGCTCGGCGGCCGCTACGTACGCGCGCCGGCGACGTGATTCGGCGCGGAAGTGGTTGCGCGCGAGGTTGGTCGCGATGGCGAACAACCAGGCCCGGACGTTCGCGTCCGGTGCGAGCCCCTGCCAGGCGCGATAAGCGCGCAGGAACGTCTCCTGGGCGAGGTCATCGGCCTCGCTCGCGCGGAACGTCAGCCGCCGCACGTACCGGTAGATTTCGGGATGGTGCGCGGCCACGACATCATCGAACAGGCCTAGCCCCATACGCTGAATAGAACACCGAACGCCCCTCGGCGTGAAAGAGACACGCGGAAGATCCTGTTGATCGAGGCGCGCCCCGGCTTTGCCGGGGCGTGACGAGCGGTGGGGGGTGTGGGGGCCATTTCGGGGCCCCCCACGTTCTCAAGCCCGCGGCTTCAGCTCGAGGCGGTAGCCGTCGGGGTCGCGGATGTAGAGCGACGGGCCGTCGCCGAAGGCGCCACGGCGGGGGACGACGTCGCTGTCGAGGGTCACGCCACGCGTGCGGAGCGCGGCGGCCACGGCGTGCAGGTTGTCGCAGCGGATCGACAGGCATACGTGGTCCATGCCACGGCCTTCGGGCGGCGGCGGACCGTCGGCGGGCAACAGGTCGATCAGTGCCTGGCCGAAGCGGAGCTGCACCAGTGAGATGCGCGTGTTGACGTGATCGACGCTGCAGCCGAGCACGTCGACGTAGAAGCGCTGGGAGGCGGCCTGGTCCTGCACGCGCAGCACCACGTGATCGAGCCCCAGCGGCTCGAAATGCTCACTCACGGCGGAGAACCGGCAGCGGCTTGGCGCCGAGCAGGCGGAACGTTGTGAGGAAACCGACGGCCATCGAGAGCGCGACGGTGAGGACGACGCCCGCGAGCATGGCCATTGGCTCGAACCGCCACGGCGTCTCGAGCACGAACCGCAGCACCACCCACGCCAGCACGGCGGCCAGCGCAGTGCCGCCGACGCCAGCGGCCGCGCCAAGGCAGCCGTACTCGACGGCGAACGCGCGGGCCACCGCGCCGCGCGTGGCGCCGAGCGTGCGCAGGACGACCGACTCGTAGAGCCGCTGGTAGCGCGTGGATGCGAGCGCGCCCGCCATCACGACCAGACCGGTGCCGACGGTGAACAGCGCGATGACCCGGATCGCCACCGCGATGTTCGCGAGCACGACCCCGACACGCTCGAGGACGTCGCGAACGGGGATTGCCGTCACGTTCGGAAAGGCGCTCACCACCGCGCTCTGCAGCGTCGCTTCGGTCACCGCCGGCGTCCGCGCCGCCGCCACGTACGTCGTCGGCGCGCCATCGAGGGCCCCGGGCGAGAAGACGACGAAGAAGTTCGTCGTGAGGCTTTGCCAGTCCACCTTGCGCAGGCTCGTCACCTCCGCCTCGAGCGGCACGCCTTGCACGTCGAACGTCAGTCGCGAGCCGATGTCGACCCCCAGCTGTCGCGCCATGACCTCCTCCACCGACACGCGCGGCGGTCCTGGCTCACCATTCCACCAGTGACCGCGCGTGATCGTGTTGCCGGCCGGCGGCTCCGCCGCCCAGGTCAGCACGTACTCGCGAGTGTAGTAGAAGGCCGTCTCGCGCGCCTCGCCGCCGCGCGCCTGCACCATCGCCCGTGTGACCGGCTCGCCGTCGATGGCCGCCAGCCGGGAGCGGACGATCGGTGTCAGCGTGGGCGCGGTGCCGCCGGTCCTCTGGCGGACCAGCTGCGCGAATGCATCGCGCTGATCCGGCTGGACGTCGAGGAAGAAGAAGGACGGCGCCTGGCGACGCTGCTCGTGGTCGATCTGCGCGTCCAGGCTCTGCTGGAGCAGCGCCACCGCCACCAGGAGCATGACGCCGGCGCCGAGGGCGATGACGACGCGAGCGGCCTGGCCGCCTGGACGTCGCAGCGCGCCGAGGCCATGCTGCCAGGCCGGCGACGGTGGCCGCGGCAGCCGCCGCGCGAGAACGACGAGGCCGCGGGCCACGGCCCACAGGCCGAGCACGGCACCGACGGAGGCGCCGACAAAGATGCCGCCGATCTTGAACGAGCCGGCTTGCCACAGCGCCAGCGCGGCCAGACCGGCCGCGATGGGAAGCGCGGCCACCCACGGTCGCCGGTGCACGTCCGGCGCCGCCGCCTCCACGTCGCGGCGCAGCACCAGCGCGGCTCGCACTTCGCGCACGTCGAGGAGCGGCCACAGCACACAGAGCAGCGTGGTGAGGCTGCCCATGATCACCCCACGCGCGACCGTCGGCGCGTCCGCGCGCGGCTCGAGCGTGAACGGCACGAAGCCGGCGAGCGCGGTGATCAGCAGGGGCTGCAGCGCCACGCCGAAGGCGGCGCCGACGAGACTGCCGGCGACGCCGACGACCTGCGTCTGCACGAGGAACATCGTCACGATCGTGCGCGACGTGGCCCCCAGTGATTTCAGGATCGCGATCGTCGGTTGCTGCCGGCGCACGAACGCGCTGACGGACGAGGCGACGCCGATGCCGCCCACCAGCAGGCTGGCCAGGCCCACCAGTCCCAGATAGCTCGTGAGCTGCGTGAAGAAGCGGCGCAGTCCGGGCTGCGCCTCGTCGAAGGAGGACACGCGAATGCCGGGATCGCTGATCCGTCGCGCCAGCGCCTCGCTCAGCCCCCGCGCCGGCTGCGCGGGCGGCAGCTTGACGAGCGTCCGGTAGCGCACGCGGCTGCCAAGCTGCAGGAGGCCGCTCTGCTCGAGCGCCTCGGGCGCCACGAACATCCTCGGGCCGAGCCTGACCAGGCTCGCGGAGCGGTCGGGCTCGATGTCGACGACCCCGCGTACGGTCAGAATCAGCGTGCCGAGGGCCAGACGGTCGCCCACACGGAGGCCGAGGCGCTCGAGCGCCTCACGCTGCACGACGGCGCCGTGGTCGGCCAGCAGCGCCGCGAGCGGCTCGGCGGGCGTCGTGGCCAGACGTCCATATAAAGGATACTCGCGGCCGACTGCCTTCAGCTCGACGAGCAGGCTGCGGCCGTTGTCGAGCCCGCGCGCCATGCCGACCAGCTCGCGCACCTGCACGACCATCGCGCCCGGGCCCACGAGCGCGGCGATCTCTCGCTCGACGTCCTCGGGCAGCGGCCGCGCCGCCCGCAGCTCGACGTCGCCGCCGAGCAGTCCCTTGGCCTCGCGGGCGAGCGTGCGGTTCAGCGTGGCGCCGAAGGACCCGACGGACACGAGGGCGGCCACGCCCAGCACGACGCAGGCGAAGAAGACGAAGAAGTGACGACGGGCGCCGCGCGCCTGGCGCCATGCGAGACGCAGCGCGGTCACGACGTGAGGGCGGGCTCGCGGCGCCGGTCGCCAACCACGCGGCCGTCGCGCAATGCCACCACGCGGTCGGCGCGCTCCGCCAGTGCGGGATCGTGCGTGACCAGCACGAGTGTCGAGCCGCGCTCACGATTCAGCGCGAAGAGCAGCTCGATGATGGCCGCACCCGTCGCCGAATCCAGATTGCCGGTCGGCTCGTCGGCGAGCAGCAGCGGTGGCTCGAGCGCGACGGCGCGGGCGAGCGCCACTCGCTGCTGCTCGCCGCCCGAGAGCTGCACGGGATAGTGATCGCCACGGTCGCGGAGGCCGACCTGCTCGAGCAGCACCCGCGCCCTCGCGCTGACACGTCGCTCGCCGGCGAGCTCGAGGGGCACGGCGACGTTCTCGGCCGCCGTGAGCGTCGGAATCAGATGATAGGACTGAAAGACATAGCCGATCGTCTCCCGCCGGAACCGCGCCAGCGCCGATTCACCGAGTCGGGTGATGTCGACCCCACCGACGGTGATGGTGCCGGCCGTCGGCGCGTCGAGGCCCGCGATGAGACCGAGGAGCGTCGACTTGCCGCTGCCCGACGGACCGATCACGGCGACGGCATCGCCGCGCGCGATGTCGAGAGTGATGCCGTCGAGGATGGTGAGCGGCCGGCCGCCGCTGGTCAGACGCATGGTGAGGCCGACGATCGAGACCATCATCAAGCCATACTACATTAGGAGCATGAGGCTTCCCGTCGCCGCCGCCTTCCTGCTCGCGCTCGTCGTCACCGCACCGGCGCTCGGCGCCGATCGCGTCATCGTCGCCCTCGGCGACAGCCTCACCGCGGGCCTCGGCGTCGCGCGCGACGAAGCCTATCCGGCACTGCTCGAGGCGCGGCTGCGTCACGAGGGGCTGCCGTACCGTGTCGTGAACGCCGGCGTTTCCGGCGACACGAGCGCGGGCGGACGCCGTCGGCTCGACTGGGTGCTCCGCACGAAGCCAGAGGTCGTCATCGTCGCGCTCGGCGCCAACGATGGTCTTCGCGGCTTGCCGGTGGACGAGCTGCGCGACAATCTGGAGGCCATCGTGCGGCGTGCCCAGGGGGCGGGGGCGCGCGTGCTGCTCGCCGGCATGCGCGTGCCGCCGAACTACGGCGACGAGTACGGGCGCGCGTTTGCCGCCGTCTTTCCCGAGGTCGCCCGGCGCACCGGCGCCGCGCTGGCCCCGTTTCTGCTCGACGGCGTCGCCGGCCGCGCCCGCTTGAACCAGGCGGACGGCATTCATCCGACCGCGGAGGGCCAGAAGCTGATCGCGGCCGGCCTCTGGGCCCACTTGCGGCCCCTGCTCACCCCGTAGTTTTTCCGCCGGTCTGGAGGCGTCGGCCTCGTAGCATGAACGAGTGCGCCGTGTGACCGTCTTGCTCGTCGTCATCACGACCCTGACCGCCTGCGCGACGGTGCCCGACAACGCGTACTATCCCGATCCGAGCGCTCCCGAGACGCGCGTGCTGGCCCAGGCGCTCTATCGGGCCGCGCGCGCGGCGAGCGAGGATCCGACGCGGTACTCGTTCGCGATGCTTCGGGTGGCCGAGGTGCGGGCGTACACCGCGGACGGGTCGACGTTTTACTTCACGCAGCGCCTGGCGCTCGAGCCGCCGACGGTGATCGACGCGCTCGTCGCCCACGAGATTGCGCACACGCTGCTCGACCACGTCGGCCGGAGACGGCCGCTGTCGGCCTCCGTCAGCAGCGGGCTGAGCGTCCTCGACTTCTTCACGACGTCGCTCGTCGTTCGCGCCTACACGCGCGACCAGGAGATCGAAGCCGACCAGCGCGCCGTCGAGGTCCTGCGCGACATGGGCTACGCGATGCCGCGCCGCGCGCTCGCGGACGCGCTGCGCGAAGCGGCCGCGCGCAACGACGCCGCGGACGGCGGACGGTCGGCCGCGGACACAGATCTCGGCGATCGACTGGCAGCGCTGGAGCCGCTCGAGCCCGTCTCGCGCGCGCGCTGAGTGCCCTCAGTCGCTGCCGTAGATGCGGCGGTATTCCTCCCATGACAGCGTGACGCGCTTGACGTACTGGCGCGTCTCGTCGTAGGGAATCTGCTCGACCCACGCTTCCATGTCGCTGGTGCGCCGTGCTTTCAACCACTCGCGCGCGCGCCTCGGGCCCGCGTTGTAGGCGGCAAGCGCCACGCGGGGGTCGCCGAACTCCTTCACGAGGCCCCCGAGGAAGCTCGCGCCGATGTCGAGGTTGGCACGCGGATCGTCGAGCAGTGAGCCGCCCTCGAACGCAAGCCCCCGCAGGTCGGCCATAGGCCGCGCCGTTGCCGGCATGAGCTGCATGAGCCCGCGCGCGCCCGCCCGCGAGACCGCGCGCGGATAGTAGCTCGACTCCTCGCGCACGACCGCGGCCACCAGATACGGATCGAGCCCGGCGCGCTGCGCCGCGTCGGCCACTTCGGTGCGCCACCCGAGCGGATAGATGATCTCCCAGAACGCGCGGGGCAGCGTCGGATCGCCCGAGACGGCCAGCGATCCGAAGTGACGGCGCGCGATCCGGAGCGCCATGTGATACCGCTCGTCCCGCACGTAGGCACCGGAGGCACCGTAGAGGCGCACGTAATCGCCGACGGAGGCCTGCACGACGTCCTCGAGCTCTTCCCACGCGTACTCCACGAGCCCGATGCGCCGCAGCATGTCGACGCGCGCGAAACCGGGGTCGGCGGCGAAGGCGTCCTCGGGCTTGGACGGAAGCGTGGCGGGCGGGGTGCGCCGCGGCGTCTCGGGCGTGCGGGCCACGCGCCGCGCGGCGAGCATGCCATAGTAGCTGCGCGGCGCTTCCGTGAGGATCTTGCCGTAGATCGGCTCGGCCGCCGCGCGGTCGCGCACGTGCTCGACGGCGCGTCCACGCCAGTAGAGCGCCGCGCCGCGGAACGCGCGCCCACCCGGCGCCTCGGCCAGCCGCGCCCACTGCTCGCCGGCGGTGCCGACGTCGCCGCGCAGCCAGGCGAGCCAGCCCAGCCGCCACATGGCGGCGCCGGCGACGTCGCGGTTTGGAAAGCGCGTGGCAATCTGACGGTAGAGCGCAGCCGCCTCGGCGTCGCGGCCGGCGTCGTCGAGCGCGCGCGCCTGCAGCGCGAGCGCCTCGGCGATCTCGGACTCGGCACCGGTGGTGGAGATCAGCGCGAGGATCGGCAGCGCGCGCTTGTCTTGCCCCGCCCGGATCAGCATGCGCGCCTGATCGAGACGCAGCCGCCCGCGGTGACCGGCGGGCGCGCGGTTGGCGGCGAGATCGAGCGCGCGCGCGGCCGCGTCGTACCGATTCAGCCGCGCGGCGGCGTCGGCCACGACGCGCAGCGCGCGCACGGCGATCCCGGCATCGCGCGACTCGCTGGCGATGACCTCGGCCTCGTCGGCGGCCGTCTTCGGCACGCCGCCCTTGAGCAGTCGCTCCGCGCGGTCGATGCGCTCGCTCAGCGACAGCACCGGCAGTGGCGTGCCGCTCTGCATCAGCGCCACCAGCCGATCCCCGGCCGCCTCCGCGTATGCCGTCGTCGGCGCCAGCACGCGAAGCTGCCGGTAGGCGTCCGCCGCGACATCGGTCTGCTGTCGCGCTTCCGCGGTCTGGCCGACGAGGTAGAGCGCCTCCGGAACCTCGGCGGAATCCGGATAGCGCTCGAGCAGACGCTTGAGCGCGGCGTGCGCGGCCGCCTCGTCGCCTCCGGCGGAGGCGAGGGTGGCCGCGAGCAGGAGCGCCCGCGGCGCGAGGCGGCTGTCGGGATCGCGATCCACGACGGCCAGCGCCGCCGCCTGAGCCCCGGCAACGTCACCGCGCCGCGCGAGCGCATCGGCGAGCACGTAGCGGATGTAATCGCGGATCGGACTCGTGAGCGCCGCCTCCGTGGAAAATTCCCGCGCCAGCGGATCCGGATCGCCCTGCTGATACGCGCTCACGGCCTGCGTCCACGCCACCTCGTGTTCCGCCGAGAGTGACGCCGCCGCCGTCGTCGGCAAGAAGAGCACCGGCGCCGCGAGCACGAGACCAAGGACCGGGCGCTCCAGCAAGAGCCGCCGCGTGAAGAGGATGCGCTGAAGGGCGGTGAGGTTGGCGAGCACCGCCAGCACCCAGAGCGCCGGCTCCATCAGCCCCAGCAGCGCGCCGGCGATGAGGCAGATCAACCGCTCCGGCCGCTCCATCATCCCGACATCGCACGTGACGCCGATCGACTCGGCGCGCGCCTTCGTGTAGCTGACCATCACGGAGCCGGCCAGGCCCGCCATGGCGATGAGGGCACCGCGTGCGTGCGGCATGCGGGCGTAGAGCACCACGATGCCGAGCATCACCAGGATGTCCGAGTAGCGATCGATGACGGAGTCGAGAAAAGCGCCGAAGGTCGTGGCTTGCCCGGACGCGCGGGCCAGCGAGCCGTCGAAGAGGTCGAAGAGGCCGGCCAGGATCAGCAGGACCCCGGCCAGCCGGACGTGGCCGAACACGAAGGCGGCGCCCGCGCACGCGCTCACCAGCAGCCCGCACATCGTCAGGTGATTCGGCCGCAGCCGCAGGCGGAACAGCGTGCGGCCGACGGGATCGCTCCAGGCGCGCACAGAGTCGCGATAGCGGCCGAGCATCAGATCGGCTGAAGGAGCGCCTGCTCGAGCGTCGTGCGGACGCGCTCGATCGCCTCCGGCTTCTCGAGGCGTCGACCCTGGCGATCGAGCACGTAGAAGGTGTCGACGGCTTGATCGATCTCCGTGGCGATGCGCGCGCTGCCGATGTCGAGACCGAGGCTCGACAGCGTGCGCGTGATCAAGTAGAGGAGGCCGAGCCGATCGGGCGATTTCACCTCGATCACGGTGTACTCGTCGGAAAGCCGGTTGTCGATGGCGATCTTCGGTGGCGCCTGTCCCACCACCGTCGGCTTGCCGGCCGCACGGCGGCGCTCGAGCAGCACATCGACCGACTGACTCTCCGTGAGCACACGGCCGAGCGCGTCGAGCGTCCGACTCCACTGCGCGGCCGACGTGACCGCCTCGCCGGTGGGCTCGTTCACCTGGAAGGTGTCGATGACGATGCCGTCGGCGCGCGTGGCGATCTGCGCGGAGATGATGTTGACGCCGTGGGCGGCCAGCGTGCCGGCGATCAGTGAGAACAGGCCCGGCACGTCGCGTGTCACGACCACGAGGTCGGAGGAGCCCAGATCGGGATGGTGGAAGAGCTCGGTGGCCAGCTCGCCCGACTCCAGGCGCGCGATGAGCCGGAGATGCGCGGCCATGCGCTGCACGCTGGTCTGACCGAGATAGCGATCCTGCACCATCGCCAGGTGCGCCTTCACCACCTGGCGCGAGACCTCGCCGCGGACCGCCTCGAACAGCCGCTCGCCGAGGGCGGTGCGGTTCGGCTTCTCCACGCGGCCGCCGGTGAGCCGCGCGAGGGTGCGCGCGTAGAGCTCGTGGAGGATGCGCGCCTGCCAGCCGGTCAGCACGCCGGGCCCAACCGCGCGCATGTCAGCATACGTCAGCAGATACAGCATGCGCAGCCGCTGCGGATCACCGACGGTCTCGCTGAACGTCTCGATCGTCTTTGGATCGTCGATGTCGCGCCGCTGGGCGACGTGCGACATCGTCAGATGATGCGCGACCAGGAACTCCACCATGCCCGCGTCCTCGGGCACGAGCCCGATGCGCGCGGTCAGCTCGCGCACGAGCGGGATGCCCTTGGCGACGTGGCCGTGGCCCTTTGCCTTGCCGATGTCGTGCAGCAGCATTCCGAGCATCAGCAGCTCGGGTTTCTCCACCTCGTTGAAAACCTGGGCGGCGCCCTCCGACTCCGACGACTGGCCGGGGGCCAACGCCTCGAGGTGCTCGACCGCCAGCAGCGAGTGCTGATCCGCGGAGAACTTGTGGTAGACGTCGTACTGCACGAGGCACGTGAGGCCGCCGAACTCCGGCAAATAGCGGCCAAGCAGGCCGAGCTCGTGCATCACCGAGAACGTCAGCGCCACCCGCCCCCACGTCCGGCAGATGTCGAGGAAGAGGTCGCGCACTTCCGGCGACCGCTGGAACTGCTCGTCGACGACATCGAGCGATTCCTCGACGGTCCGCTCCAGGCCGACCGACAGCTCGCAGCCGAGGCGATGCAGGTGCCAGAAGACCTTCATGATGCGGATCGGATCGCGCCGAAGCACCTGGGGGTCACGATCGGCGCGGTGCAGCTGGCCGTCGAAGAACACGAGCCCGTCCGCCAGCGCCTGCTGGCGCTGGCGACCCTCGGCCGAGCCGCGCGCCGAGAGCGCCTCCTGACAGCGCGCGATGAGCCGCCGCGACACCCGGTGGATGGCGCGTGCGTTCAGATAGTAGTCGCGCATGAACCGCTCGACGCCGAGCGTGTGGCCTTCACTCTCGTAGCCCAGGTTCTTCGCGATGCGCGGCTGGAGCTCCCGGCTCAGCAGGTCGTTCTTGTGGCCGGAAAAGAAATGCAGCTCGTTCCGCACGCGCCAGAGGAACGTGAGCGCGCGATCGGCCGCCTCTTGCTCGCGCGGGGTGATGAGTCCCTTGTCGGCCAGCTCGCGCAGCGTCCGGGCGCCGAACTTCGCGGCGCCGAGCCACATGGCCGTGTGCATGTCGCGCAGGCCGCCTGCCGATTCCTTCACGTTGGGCTCGCCGATGTAAGGCGAGGCGCCGTGCTTGCGGTAGCGCTGCTCGCGCTCGGCCAGCGTGGTGGCCAGAAACTGCTCGAAGTCGTGCCGGTAGACGTTGTCCCGCAGCACGCGGCCGAAGCGCTGGAACAGCTTGCGATCGCCGACGATCAGGCGCGCCTGCTGCATCGAGGTGCGACTCGGGAAGTCGGTGCGCGCCATGGCCACGCAGTCCCCGAGGGAGCGAAGACTGTGACCGACTTGCAGGCCGAGGTCCCACAGCGTATAGAGCAGCTCGTGCATCACCCGCTGCACGTACGGTGACAGCTCGCCGTCGTAGACGACCATCAGGTCGATGTCACTCGACGGATGGAGCTCGCCCCGCCCATAGCCGCCGAGCGCGACCACCACCAGCGGGGTCGCCGTCAGCCCGGCCTTTTCGGCCTCGCCGCCGACGAAGCGCACGATCGTCTGCACGAGGTCGTCCATGAAGCCGGCGTGCGAGCGCACGGAGTCGCCGCCCGACTCGCCGCCGGCGTGGCGCTGCTTGAGGGCCCGCAACCCCTCCGCCAGCGCCGAGCGAAAGAATTCCAGACGAAGCCGGCGTCGGTCGTCGGCGCGGTGTGCCCCGGCCTCGGCGCGCCGGGCCCGGCGATACAGCTCGGGCGGCATGACGGACCGAGCGTACCAGCGCCGTGGAATTAATGTCAATTTGGACGCAGATTTAGCGCGAGCTTGGAGGTACCCAGGGCCGCTTCGACGCGCATTGACAGCACTCTGCCGCGTGCTGCAACTCGCAGCTACGTCGCTGCGCGGGAGGCGATCGCCGCGGCAGTACGCCGAGACCATCCGCGTGCTCAACGAAGCCGTCGCGCGTGATCCGAACGACGCCGACACGCACAGCATGCTCGGGTTCGCCTTCCGCAAGCGCCATGATCTCGACCGCGCGTTCGCGCACTACCGTGAGGCGCTGCGGCTCGCGCCGCGCGCGCTGATAGCTCCATACTGATCGCTGCGAGCAGGCCGCGCTCTCACGCCGCCGGCTCGCGCGTCGGCTACAATACGCGGGTGCGACAGCTCTGGCGCGCGGCCCTCGACTCCGTCACCCCCTACGAGGCCGGCAAGCCGCTCGAGGTGCTTGCGGCGGAGCTCGGCATCGGCGAGCTGGTGCGGCTCTCGGCCAACGAGCATCCGCTCGGCCCATCGCCGCGCGTGGTGGAGGCCATTCGCCGCGAGGCGCCGCACGTGCATCTCTACCCCGACGGCGGCAGCACCGCGCTGCGCGAGGCCCTCGCGCGAATGCTGCGCGTCTCGCCCGGGCAGATCGTCGTCGGCAACGGAGCCGACGAGCTGATCACGCTGATTGCGCTCGCGGCGTTCGAGCCCGGCGACGAAGTCGTGATGCCGCATCCCTCGTTCGAGCCGTATGCCACGGGCGCCAACATCGCGGGCGCGCGCATGGTGCCGAGTCCGCTGGACGGATACCAGACCGATCTCGACGACATGCGGCGACGCGTCACCGCGCGGACGAAGGCCGTCTTCCTGTGCTCCCCGCACAATCCGACGGGCACCATCATCGCAAAGCGCACCCTGCTCGCTTTCCTGGACGCTCTCGGCGATGATCCGCCCCTGATCGTGCTGGACGAGGCGTATCACGACTTCGTCGACGATCCCGACTATCCCGACGGCGTCGCGCTGCTCGTCCGTTTTCCGCGGTTGCTCGTCCTGCGCACCTTCTCGAAGATCGCCGGTCTCGCCGGTCTGCGAGTGGGCTACGCGATCGGCTCGCTCGAGACGATCGACCGGCTGAATCGCGTGCGGGCGCCGTACAACGTCAATCGCCTCGGCCAGGTGGCGGCGCTGGCGGCGCTCGGCGATCCGGAGCACGCCGCGCGGACGCGGCAGCTCGTGCTCGAGGAGCGTCGCTTCGTCGTGGCCGGTCTGGCCGAGCGCGGGCTGACGTGCTCGCCGTCGCAGGCGAACTTCCTGCTCGTGCGGGTGAACGACCCGGCGCCGGCGCGCGAGCGCCTGGCGCGCGGCGGCATTCTGGTGCGCGACGGCGCCGGAATCGGATTCCCGGGCCACCTGCGCATCGCGCTCGGCACGCGCGACGTCAACGAGCGGGTCCTCAAGCTGCTGGAGGACTGATGGCCAAGGAGCTCGCCGTCGTCCATCACGCCGACCGGCGGACGGACGTCCACATGCCGTACGCGCCGGGCATCGTCGTTCGTCGCGGCGCGCTCGTGTTCCTCTCCGGGGTCACGGCCGCCGCGGTCTATCACAGCCATCCGCACCGCGAGGAAGAGTTCGACCTTCCGGCGACGATGCGTGAGCAGGCCGTGCTCGCCATGGAGAATCTCAAGCGCACGCTCGAGGCCGCCGGCTGCGAGTTGCGCGACCTCGTCTCGGCCACGCGGTATCTCACCGACGTCGACGAGCAGGACGAGCTCAACCGTGTGTGGGCGCACTACCTCGACGGTCATCTGCCGACCACGACGACGGTGGAGGTGTCGCGGCTGGCCACCCACGCGCGCTGCAAGCTCGAGATCAGCGCCATCGCCGTCACCGACGCGCGCTGATGGCGAGGCTCGGCTTCATCGGCCTGGGCGCCATGGGCAGCCGTCTGGCTCGCCGCCTGCTCGACGCCGGCCACTCGGTGACCGGCTACAACCGCACACCCGAGAAAGCGCGCGCGCTCGAGCCGAAGGGGCTGAAGGTCGCCGCCACCCCGCGCGAGGCGGCCACCGGCGCCGAGGCCGTCTTCAGCATGGTCACCGACGACGCCGCCCTGCGCGCCGTCGTGCTGGGTGCGGACGGCATCCTCGCCGGGCTGGACGGCGGCGCCGTGCTCGTGGAGATGAGCACGGTGGGACCCGCGGTGACACGCGAGCTCGCCGATGCCGTCGCACGCCGCGGGGCGGCCATGCTCGACGCACCCGTGTCGGGCAGCACGATCACCGTCGAGCAGGGCCACGCGTCCATCGTGGTGGGCGGCGATTCGGCCGCGCTCGAGCGGGTGAAGCCCTATCTGGCGGTGATGGGCCCCGGCGGTCTGACGCACGTGGGCGCTGTCGGCAGCGCGAAGACGATGAAGATCGCCACCAACCTCGGCCTCGCCGTTCAGATGGTCGCGTTCAGCGAGGCGGTGCTCCTCGCGGAGAAGGCCGGCATCACCCGCGCGACGGCCGTCGAGGCGCTGCTGAAGTCGGTGATCGCCTCACCGATGATCAAGTATCGCGGTCCGTTCGTCGTCGGCGCGATGCCGCGCGACGCGTGGTTCGACGTCGCCATGATGCAGAAGGATCTCCAGCTCGCGCTCGATCAGGCGCATGCGACCGGCGTGACCCTGCCCACCACCGCCCTTGCCCAGGAATGGCTCACGGCCGCGCGCGGGCTGGGGCTCGGCGCGCGCGACTTCGCCACCGTGTTCGACGTGCTGGCGACTGTGAGCGGTCTTCCCCCGTCCCCGAATCGCTGAGGACAGCCGATGGATTTCGAGTACGCGCCCGAGCACGAGGCGTTCCGCAAGGAGTTCCGTGGCTGGCTGGCGACGAACTTGCCGCCCGAGCTCTGTCTCGACGACGCCGCCGACGATCGTGTCGCGAGCGACCGTGAGACGTTCGAGCGCCGGCGCGCGTGGCAGACGACGATGCACGCCGCGGGCTGGGTCGGCATCACCTGGCCCAAGGAGTATGGCGGGCGCGCGGCCACGCTCATCGAGCGTGTGATCTGGGACGAGGAGTACACCGCCGCGCGCGCACCGGTGCTGCCGGGCAACATGGCGCTGAATCTCATCGGCCCGACCATCATCCACTGGGGCACCGACGCGCAGCGGCAGCGGCATCTGCCGGCGATTCTGCGCGGCGACGAGGTGTGGTGTCAGGGCTTCTCCGAGCCCGGCGCCGGCTCGGACCTCGCGAGCCTCGCAACGCGCGCCGTCGATCGCGGCGATCACTTCGTCGTCAACGGCCAGAAGGTGTGGACCTCGGGCGCGCAGTATGCGCACTGGATCTTTCTGCTCGCACGCACGGATCCGACCGTGCCGAAGCACCAGGGCATCTCCGCCTTCCTGGTGCCGATGAACAGCCCGGGCATCACGGTGCGGCCGCTGGTGCTCATGACCGGGCACCCGCACTTCAACGAGGTGTTCTTCTCGGACGTCGTCGTGCCCAAGTCGCAGCTGCTCGGTCCGCTGAATCACGGCTGGAAGGTCTCGACCACGACGCTGATGTACGAGCGGCACTCGACCGGCGCGCGCAATCCGATCGGCCAGGTTCGCGACCTCATCGCCGTCGCCCGACGGCTGCAGGCCGATGGCGGCTCGGCCTGGGACGATCCGCGCGTCCGCCAGCGGCTCGCGCAGCTCGTGATCGACTGCCAGGCGATGCGCTACACGCGCTATCGCAACCTCACGCGTCAGCTCCGGGGCGACGCACCCGGCCCCGAAGGCTCCGTCCTCAAACTCTCCGGCTCCGAGCTCGGCGTCCGCATCGCCGACGCCGCCGGCGAGCTCCTCGGCATGCACGCCCTCGTCAATCGCGGCACCGAGCTCGTCCCCGACGCCCCCCGCTGGTTCAACCGCCTCATCGCCGCCCGCCAGTACACCATCTCCGCCGGCACCAGCGAAATCCAACGCAACATCATCGGCGAGCGCGTGCTGGGACTGCCGAAGGGCTGAGCCGGCGAGAGCGCCGAGCCGTAAGACCGTTGTGCCGCAGAACAAGAACATCGACCGCCGACGCCGGCGCGGCGTGGCGGCGGGCGGGGCGGGGGCAGGTCACCGGGGAGGGCCGTGCTTTAGGGCGATGTCTCGGACACGGCCAATAATCGTTGCTACGTTAGAAAGCCGAATTACTGTCGTCGGATGGCGTGCCCGAGCCGGTGACCTGCCCCGCCCCGCCCGCCGCCACGCCGCGCCGACGTCAGCGGCCGAAGAAACCGCCGTCAGGCCGCGCATGCGCATGCCAGTGATCGGGAATGTTGCGCATGTGATCGTCGATCCAGTGCGCGCCGACCTGCGCGCGCGCGACGTCCCGGAGCTGCGTGAGCATGTGCTCGCGGTCGGAGGCCGGCGGCGTGACGCCGTGCGAGCGCCACACGACCATGGGTACCGCGCAGATGTCGCACTCCGCGATCCAGCAGACATCGTCCTCGTGATACCACGGCGTGATCCGCTCGGCCCGACACAGCATGCAGTCGGGCGCGGTGATCACCGGCCGAGGCCGTAGAGCTCGGCCACGTTGTCGTGCAGGATGCGCGCGCGGTCCGCGTCGCTCAGATGCGCGGCATGCTTGGCGAGCAACGCCTGCGAGTTGGGCCACGTCGAGTCGCTGTGCGGGAAGTCGTTGGCCCAGAGCAGCCGGCGAACGTTGCAGAGGTCGCTCACCTTGAAGGCGACCCAGTCGTCCTGGAACGTCGTGTACACGTGGTCGTGGAAATACTCGCTCGGCCTTCGCGTCAGCGTCCCCGCCGGCAGCCAGTAGCGATGGCGGTCGTAGGCGTGGTCCATGCGGTACATGAAGTGCGGCACCCAGCCCGCATCGGCCTCGACGCACACGAGCTTCAATCGGGGATGACGCTCGAAGACGCCGCCGAAAATGAACGTCCCGATGATGTCCTGGCAGCCGCGAATGATGCTCATGAACGCATTCAGTCGCGGTCCGCGCGTCCGCCGCTGATCGCCGGCGCTGGTCAGGATATGGAAGCTCAGCGGCAGCCCGAGGTCGGCGGCCGCCTCGTAGAACGGCCCGTACATCGCATCGTCGTAGTCGGCGACGGCCGGTTGGCCCGGCATCATCACGCCATGCAGGCCGAGCGCCTTGATGCGCTCGAGATCGGCGATGCCATCGGCGACCGAGCGCATCGCCGTCTGCCCGATGCCGAGCAGCCGATCGGGGTGAGCGCTGCAGTACTCGGCGATCCACGCGTTGTAGGCCTCGAAGCAGGCGTGCTTGAAGTCGAAATCCGGGTGCGTGCACAGGAGCATGCCGACGGTCGGGTAGAGGATCTCGGCGGCCACGCCGTCGCGGTCCTGATCGGCCAGCCGCGCCTCGGGGTCCCAGCCGCCGCGGTGCATGTCCTCGAAGCGGGCGTCGAACATCGCGAGCTGCTCGGCGCTCTTGCCGGCGGCCGCGATGAGCCCCATCGGCACCGGCTTGTCGAGCCCCTCGATGACGAACATGTCGCCGCGCTTCGGATCGCGCACCACGTGCGGGGCGCGATCCTTGAACCGGTGATCGATGCGATCGACGTACGTGTCCGGCGGTTCTGTGACGTGCGAGTCGGCGGAGATGGGCTTCATGGTCACCTCAGCAGTGGCGGCATGGCGGGAAGTCCCGCGAGTACACCGGCTGCTTCAGAAATTCCTCTGGATTGTACTTCCAGAACTGGCTGACGTTCGGGTAGGTGAAGACGACCGTGTTCTGCAGAACGCCGCTCACCCGCTCGACCTTGCGGATGTAGATGTTCTGCGTCGGGTTGCCGTACGGGTCCATCTTGACGGGGCCGCGCGGTGCGTCGCCAATCTCCACCGTCCGGAGCGCGCCCATCAGCGCCGCGCGGTCCTCCACCCGGCCGCCCACCGCCTTGATCGCTTCGCTCAAGAGCCGCGCGCCGGTGTAGCAGTTCTCGGAGTAGAACGAGGGCACGCGGTGGTAGGCCTTCTCGAACGCGGCGCGGAAGCGGCGGTTGGCCGGTGTGTCGAGGGCCGCGGAGTAGTGATGGGCGCTCATCACGCCGATCGACTCGTCGCCCATCTGCGGGAGCACGTGCTCGTCGCTGTAGGTGCCGCCGGCGATCAGTGGCAGCTTGCCCTTGAGCCCGCTGTCGGAGTACGCCTTGGCGAACAGCAGCGTCCACCGACCAAGCGCGTTGACGAAGACGGCGTCGGCGTCGCGGCGCACCTGGCTCAGATACGGCGCGTAGTCCTGGACGTTCAGCGGCACCCAGATCTTCTGCACGACCTGACCGCCGTTGTCCTCGAAGGACTTGTGAAAGCCGCCCACCGTCTCCCAGCCGAACGCGTAATCGAGCCCGATGGTGACGACTTTCTTGTAGCCGAGCGTCCGCGCCGCGTACTCGCCGAAGGGATGCATGTTGCCGCTGGCGGAGAAGCCGGTGCGCACGAGCCACCTGGGCCGCCGGCGCTGCGTGAGATCGTCGGCGGAGTTGATCGGGTACATCGTCGGGATGCCTTGGCCTTCGACGTAAGGGACGAGCGCATAGGCGACGTTCGACAGGATGACGCCCATGAGCACGTGCACCTTGTCGCTCTCGACGAGCTTGCGCGCCTTGGTGAGCGCCGCCGCCGGCAGGCCCTCGTTGTCCTCGAGCGTCACCTCGAGCTTGCGCCCGGCCACCTGCCAGCCCGACTCCTGCCAGTAGAGCTCGCAGCCGCTGTACATGTCCTTGCCGGCGGCCGCGATGGCGCCGGAGAGCGGCGAGAGGAACCCGACCTTGATCGGCCCGGTTGCCTGCGCCGAGAGCTCGCCGCCGGTGACGACGAGCAGGATGAGCGCCAGAGCGAATGCCAGCACGCGCATGCGGAGCCTCCCAGGCTACGGTACTCTTTCGTCACATCTCGACGGCGCGGTGATCCTAGCACCGGGGAGGCGCCCATGAGCGAGGTCATTCCGTATCTGGCCATCCGCGACGCCGCCAAGGCCATCGACTTCTACGCCAAGGCCTTCGGCGCCCGCGAGACATTCAAGCGCATCACCGACTCGACGGGCCGTATCGGCCACGCCGAGATCCAGATCGGCGCCTCGACCATCATGCTGGCCGACGAGCATCCTGAGATGAAGTTCGTGGGCCCGGTGACGCTGGGCGGCGCGCACATGCAGTTCTTCGTCGCCGTCGACGACGCCGACGAGGCCGTCCGCCGCGCCGTCGCCGCCGGTGGCCGGCTCACCAGGCCGGTCCAGAACCAGTTCTACGGCCATCGGAGCGGCGAGGTCACCGATCCGTTCGGCTATCGCTGGACGCTGTCCACCAAGATCGAGGACGTGCCGGACGACGAGATGCAGCGCCGCGCCGCCGAGGTCGAGAAGGCGCGCCGCGCCGGCTAGTAACGGTTGGCGATCGGCAGCTCGTCGGCCGGGAACAGCGTGATGATCTGCGCTCCGGCCGGCGTCACGATCACCTCTTCCTCGATGCGCGCGGCGGAGACGCCGTCCGAGGCCGGGCAATACGTCTCGACGGCGAACATCATCCCGGCCGACAGCTCCATCGGATCGTCGAAGGAGTTGAGCCGGCTGATGATGGGACGCTCGTGCAGACCGAGGCCGATGCCGTGGCAGAAGTTGAGACCGAACGCCGCCATCTCCGTCTCGAAGCCGATGTCCGACGCCTTCGGAAACGCGCGCGCGATCTTGTCGGTGGTCACCCCGGGCTTGATGAGCGCGATGGCCTCGTCCATCCACTCGCGCGCTTTCTTGTAGGCGTTCTGCTGCGGGCGGGTGGCCTTCCCCACGCTGAACGTGCGGTAGTAGCACGTGCGATAGCCGATGAACGACATGATGATGTCGAAGAACGCCTGGTCGCCGGGACGGATCAAACGGTCGGTGAAGTTGTGCGGATGCGGGCTGCAGCGCTCGCCGGAAATGGCATTGATGGCCTCGACGTTGTCGGCGCCCATCTCGTAGAGCCGCTTGTTGGCGAGAGCGACGATCTCGTTCTCGCGCACACCGGGCTTCAACGCCTCGAAGATGTCCTGGTAGACACCGTCGACCATGGCCGCCGCCATGTTGAGCAGCGTGAGCTCGTCCTGACTCTTGAGCATCCGCGCCTCCAGCAGGACCTGCTGGCCGTCACGAACCTCGAGGCCGAGCTCCTGTAACGCGAAGAGGAACGGCGGCTCGACGACGTCGACGCCGAGGGGCAGGTCACCGACGCCTTCGGCGCGCAGGACGTCGCGGATCTCGTGGGCGGCCTTCTTGAAGAGTCCGGCCTTCGGCGAGACGGCGCCGCGGAGCCCGACGAGCCCGGCCAGCGATTGCTTCTCGGGAATCCACGAGGCGTGCAGCTTGTGATGCCGCGCGGCCGAGCCGAAGTCCCACACCCACGGCTCGCCGGCGCCGGTGAGCAGGCACCAGCGCGTGAGCTTGTCGCGCGCCCACTCGCCGATGACCGTCCCGGACAGATACCGGATGTTGTACTGATCGAAGACGAGCACCGCGCCGAGGCCCGAGCGCGCGAGCGCCTGCCGGGCCCGACCGAGGCGATAGGCATGCAGCCGGCGGAAGTCGACGCGCTCCTCGAAGTCGACCTGCATGTGCCCGGGCGCCTGCAGCGGGCGGTCCCAGCGATAGCGCGGATCGACTTCGTCGGCCCGAACCGGCCCCGGTGTCGGCTTGCGCGTCATGGCGTTGGCCGCCGGCTGCGGATGACGGCGAGCTCGCGCTCCAGCTCCGCCACGCGCGCGGCGAGCGCGTCGCGCTCGGCGCTCAGCGCTTGCAGCTGGCGGTCGCGCTGGGCGTGCCGCGAGTCGACGTCCGCCTCGCGCGCGTACACCTCTTTCAGCTCGCGCTCGAGGCCGGCGATGCGTTGCTTGGCCGGCACGTACCCGGCGAAGAGCGTGTAGCCGAGCAGAGCGGCGAGAGCGACACTCGCGACGACGAGCAGCCACGGCAATCGGTGTCTCGATGCGTCGGGCACGACGTCGGGAATTCTAGCCAACTTTGCTATGATGCGCTTGTGGAGCTTCGGCGCTTCTTCGATGGCGCGCTCCGTGCGAGCTTCCGCGATCTGGCCCTCCACGACGAAGGCGTGGCCGCATATCTGGCCGACCTCTTGACCCGCTTCGCCCGCACCGAGCAGCTGTTTCCGCGCGGCATCACCGGCCAGCGTCTCGAGTGCGTGGTCGATCTCCTGCTGGAGGCGCAGGCGCTCTGGCAGGATCCGTCCTTCGTGCCCGAGCGCGAGGTCACGGTGCGCCGCCACATCGGCGACTACACGCTGTTCATGCTGGGAGTGTTCCGAGAGCGCGTGGAGCAGCTGGCGTCGACGGGCTACTACGTGACGCAAGGCACGCGTGCGTACCGCTTCGTCTCCGAGCACGACCGCGCGAGCGCCAGGCCGGTGCGCGCCGCCGGCGGGCCGGTGTTCGGCCGCCTGGCCGACCGCTTCGAGGGCTATGCGCGCGCGCTCGACTACGCACGGCGCGTGCACTTCCGCAGCGCTCCCTCGCTGCCCTTCTTCGCATGACCGACCCCCCCGCCGCCTGCCGCGCCGCCCTGGAGGCGGCGCTGGCCGGGGCCCCACTCGCGGCGACGATCGTCACGCTGGCCGGCGCGACGGAGGCCGTCGCGGACGCCGCGCTGCGCGACTTCGCCGAGGCGCACGGCGCTGCCGCGCTGCCGGTCATCGCGGCCATCGTCGAGGACCCCGCCGCGCGCGGCGTGCGGCGGGCGGCGCGGCGCGCGCTCTACCGGCTCTCGCAGAAGGGCGTCGCGGCGCCGCCGGCGCCGGCGAGACGCCCGGTCGTGGCCCGACGCGCGGAGCAGCCGACGCGGGCCTGGCTGTCCGGTATCGACGGCACCGGCTCGCGCGCGGTGTGGATTCTGTTCGACGGCGGCTTCGGCGGGACCGCGCTGTGCTCGCTGATCCTCAACGACGTCGTGGGCATCCTTGAGGTCGCCGGCGGCGAGATCACGCGGAAACGCCTCGACACGGAGCTCGCCGCGCTGCGCGCAAACCAGAAGCTGCCGTGGATCGAGGTGGCGCCTCCGCGCGCCGTCGCGGCCGTTCACGCCGCCCTCGCGCTGCATCGGCGGCTCGGCACGACGCCCCCGGCGGCGTTCGCGCGCTGGCGGGCAGCGTTCGACCAGACGCCCGCCGACGAGACGCCACCGCCGTCGACGCCGGCGGATCCGACGCTGCTCGAGCGCGTCGCCGAGCTGCTCGGCTTGCCGGAGCTCGCCTCGTGGTTCGTCGATCCGGAATCGGTGCAATCCGAGTCGCTCGAGCTCGCGCAGGCGCGGGAGAGCCGGCTCGTCGTCTCCGATCAGATCAAAGCCGAGCGCGAAGCCGCCGTGATCGACGGCATCGTCGCGCGCGAGTTCACGCCAGATGTGCGCGAGCGCTGGGCGCGACGGCTCGACGAAATGGCGTTCGTGTTCAGCGCCACCGATCGCCCCGAGCCGGCCGCCATCGCCGCCGCCTCGGCCACCGCGCTACGCGACCCCGCGCGTGACGTGCGCGGGCAGCCGTTCGCGGTGGCGCTCGCGCGGCGTGGCATCGAGCTCGCGGGTGAGGTCGCGGCCGGGCGGCTCAGCGCCGCCGACGTGAGCCGGCGGCCCTGATCACGGACGTGGCCGGCGTCCGCGTCGGCCATGCCGACGATCCGGCGGCGCTCACCGGCGTGACGGTCCTGCTGTGCGATCGGCCCGCCGTGTGTGGCGTGGAGCTCCGTGGCGGGGCCAACGACGTGCTCGGGCTCGACTATCTCGATCCGCGACATCTCGTGCCGACCGTCAACGGCGTCGTGCTCGGCGGCGGCAGCCGCTTCGGCGGCGAGTCGGTGTGGGGCGTGATGCGCTGGCTGGAGGAGCACGGCATCGGCTTCACGGCCGGCACCGCCGTCGTGCCGCACGTCCCGGCCGCGTTCCTCTTCGACCTCAACGTCGGCGACGGCCGCGTGCGTCCCACGCGAGAGATGGGGTACGCCGCCGCCGCCCGCGCGGCCACCGGCCTCGTCGACGAAGGCAGCGTGGGCGCCGGCATGGGCGCCAGCGTGGGCAAGCTCTTCGGCGTGACACGTGCCATGCGCGGCGGCCTCGGGACGGCGGGCGCGCGTGTGGACGGGGTCGCCGTCGGCGCGCTGGTGGCTGTCAACGCCGTGGGCGACGTCCGCGATCCAGGGAGCGGCGCGCTCATCGCAGGTGCGCGCGACCAGGCGAACGGGCGTCTGCTCGTGGACACCGCGCACGCGTTGCTGACGGGTCAGGGTGAGCTCGGGCGATTCGCGACGCCGCAGCACACCACCATCGGCGTCGTCGCCACCGACGCCCGCTTGACGAAGTCGGAGTGCGCGAAGCTGGCGAGCCTCGCCATGGTGGGCTTCGGACGCGCGCTGTCACCGCCGCACACGGCGTTCGACGGCGACACGCTCTTCGCGCTGTCGGTGGGCGATGCCGGCGCGGACGTCACGCGCCTCGGCGTCGTCGCCGCCGACGTGGTGGCCGAGGCGATCGTCCGCGGCGTTCGCGCCGCCACCTCCCTGCCCGGATTACCGGCGGCGAGCGACCTCTAGTCCGCGCGCGGGCATCGCGTCATTCTCCGTCGGGCGGACGCAGCGTGTCGCGCGCGTCGGCGACGCGCTCGGCCGTGCGGCGCACCTCGTCGAGGCGGTCGGCGCGCCAGGTGAATCGGGGCGCCGTGGTGTAGCCGCTCCAGGTGTCCATGTAGTCGGCACGGCGCAGGCCGAGCGCCCACTGCGAGACGCGCGTGGGATTCGCGAAGTCCGCCATCACGGCCACCTCGTTGTGGACGGTCGGATGCCGGCCGTCGAGGAACTTCTCCAGCGCACGCGGCTTGGGACCGTGCGGCAACCCGACGGGATGCAGCGTCACCATGCCGGGGCCGACGATGCCACCACCGCTGAAGAACTCGCCGAAGTGATAGCCCACCGTCTCGAGATAGTCGAAGTTGCGGTGGAAGAACGGCAGCCACATGGCTTCCTTCTCCACCGAGCGCACGGTGAACACGCAGAGATAACAGCCGGGCAGCTTGAACACGGTGTGCCCCGACGGCGGGACGTGCGAGCGATCTGCGGTGAGCGGACGGACGTCCTCGACGGCGAAGCGATACGGCAGATAGTCGCCGCGCCAGCCCACCACGTCGAACGGGTGCGTCGGATGCACGCGGCGCGTGTAGACGTCGCCGACCTTCGACACGATCTCGAAGCGGCCCGCCTCGTTGCGCGTGTCGAGCGAGCGCGGAAAACGGTAGTCGCTCTCGCTGTGCGTGATGAACCGCCCGGTGGTCGGTGACTCCGCCTTCTCGGGGTCGCCGGCGAACGATTCGTACACCCAGTAATAATGCCGCCCGGCGCCGAGCTCGAAGCGATGCGCGATGCCCTTCGGGATGACGAGGAAGTCGCCCTTGCGGTACTCGATCGGCCCGAACGTCGTCTCGAGCGTCCCGCGCCCGGCGTGCACGAAGTAGACGAGCGTGGCGGAATGATGCTCGAAGAAGTACTCCATCGGCGCCGCCGGCGAGGTGACGTTCATGGCCGCCGTGTCGTTCGCGACGATGCGCGCCATCCCCCGATAGACGTCGCGTGCGGGCGCGGCGGGCGCCACGTCGAGCAGCAGGTGCGTGCCGCCGATCGGTCCGAGGGGCGACTCCCAGTCCGGCGCGAAGCGGTCCACCACGCGCGTCTCGCCGGGCAGCCAGTTCGTGGGCGGATAGAGATGATAGGTGTGCGTCACCTTGCCGGCGAAGCCGCCGCGCCCGTGCTCCTGCTCGTAGATGTGCTGCAGGAGCGGCCCGGCGTGAGGCGCGCGCGGAACGATGCCGACCTCGGGAAGGCCGCTGAAATACTCGAATTTTTCCACGGGCCACCTCCTGGCTGCTTGCGCCGATTGTACGCCGGGTTACGCTATCATCCAGGGCACGACATGCCAGGCAAGATCATCCCGTTCCGGATTCGGCCGCGCTTGAAGAGGAGCGCCACGGCTTCGCCGGGGCGCTCCGAACGCCGGGGGGAATGGGGGGCCATTTCGGGGCCCCCCATGTCAGTGGCCGCGCTGGTGGAGGTGCATCGCTGCGATCAGCGCGAGGCGCTGGTCGTCAAGGGACTCTTCGAGAGCGAGGGCATCCCGGTGATCGTGCGCTCGCGCATCGCGCACTCGGTCCACCCCTTCACGGTGGGAGCGCAGGGCGAGGTGGCGCTGCTCGTTCCTCGCGCCGACGCCGACCGCAGCCGACGACTGCTCGCGGTTTAGCGCGCGGCGACCGCCGCCACCACGCTTTCCAGCGACTGCACGACCATGTCGAGCGCGGCGCCGTCCACGGTGGCGAGCGCGTCGCCGCGCGTATGGTACGTGTCGAACGGCACCGGCCGGCGCTTCACGGCCGAGATCGCGCTCTTCACCGGGCTCAGCACGAACTGGCGGAGCGCGTCGGCCTCGGCGGCCGGCACCACGCTGAGGCCGTAGGCGGGCACGCCGGCGGCGGCGAACGCGCGATGGTCGCTGCCGAACACCGGAATCTTTCCGACCACGTGATAGCTATCGTCGGCGCGCCGGCCGAGCGACTCGAAGGCTGCCCGCACGGTGCCGAGGAACGGCGTCTCGGCGGTGGCGTCCCAGACGGCCAGCGTGTCACCGATGCCGCATAGCTCGAGACTCAGCACGCCGACGACATCCGAGAGCGGCGTGGCCCGCACGTAGGCGCGAGCTCCGAGATAGCCGAGCTCCTCACAGGCGGGAAAGAGCAGCCGCACGCGCAGCCGCGACGGCGGCGCCGCGGCCAGCCGCTCGAGCAGCGTCAACAAGATGGCCACCGACGCGGCATTGTCGTTGGCGCCCGGGCTCGCGGGCACGGCGTCGTGGTGGGCGATGAGCACGAGCGTGCGGTCATCGCGGCCGATGTCGACGGCAAAGTTGTCGCCGCGGCCCTCGAAGGTGGCGAAGGAATGCCGCGTGAACGGAATGCCGCGCGCCGCCAGGTACCGCGCCACGGCCTCCTGTCGCGCGGCGTTGTCACGCGACTCCAGCAGCCGCGTCAGCGCCAGCGGTGTCCGCGGGCCGGCCAGCACCGCCTCGAGCGGCGCCGGCGTGAACACGGGCGGCGGCCCCGCGCGGCGCGTGAGGAACCGGCTCGCCGCCCGGTTGATGCGGCCGCGCGCGAAGTAGACGAGATCGCGCAGCGGCATCACTCAGTCGACCTGCAGCAGGCGCCGGGCGTTGTCGCTGGCGCGGCGCGCCAGCGTCTCCAGCGACTCGCCCCGCAGCGCGGCCACGCGCGCCGCCGTCAGCGCGAGGTAGGCGGGCTCGTTCCGCTTGCCGCGATAGCCCTGCGGCGGCAAGAACGGACAATCAGTCTCGATCACGAGCCGGTCGGCGGGGACGAACCGCGCGACGTCGGGCAGCGCGCGCGCGTTCGGATAGGTCACCGGGCCGGCCAGCGAGATCACGAGCCCGAGGTCGAGACAGCGCCGCGCGATCTCGACGTCACCGGAAAAGCAGTGCATGATCCCGCCGACGTCGGCCACGCGCTCCTCGGTCAGGATGCTCAGCACCTCGGCGTGCGCCTCGCGGCAGTGGACGACCACCGGCTTGCGCAGACGCCGGGCGAGCGCGATGAAGCGGCGGAATACCCGCTCCTGCGCCTCGCGCGTCGAGAGATTGCGAAAGAAGTCGAGCCCGATCTCGCCCACGGCCACCACGCGCGGATCACCGGCCAGACGCTCGACCTCCGCCAGCGCCTCGTCGTCGCTCTCGCCGGCATCGTGTGGGTGCACGCCGGCGGTGGCCCACACGTCGGCCTCACGCTCGGCGACGGCGATCGCCGCGCGCGTCGTGGCCGCATCGGTGCCGATCGTCACCATGCGGCGCACGCCGGCCGCGCGGGCGCGCGCGAGCACCGCCTCCCGGTCGGCGTCGAACTCGGGAAAATGCAGGTGCGCGTGCGTGTCGAACAGCTCGGGCGGCACGCTCACGAGCTCACGCGGAACCGCAGGCGCCCGATGAGCTGACCGCGGGTCAGCACGTCGACGGTCCAGCGCCCGGCGGGGTTCGCGGGGAATGAATGCTTGCGCGAGAACGTCCGGTAGCCCTGCTGCCGCCCGCCCTCGACGGTCAGTGGGATGACGTTCACGATCACGCCGTTCTGCCGCCACACGTGCTGCACGGGCGTGCGCAGGCCGGCCGGCGCGTAGATCGCCGTGTGCGCCACGAGCCCCTGGCTCTCGAGCGCGGCGGCGGGGATCGGCGAAGGCGGTTGGGGGGAGTCGGGGGTGCCGACGTCCCACGCGACGCGCGACTGCGCGAGAAACAGCGGGGCCGGAGGAATGGCGATCCGGATGTAGACGACGCCGGCGGCGACGGCGAAGCCGACCAGCGCGGTCACGGCGAAGCCGAGGCGCCATGGCCACGCGCGCGCGCGGCACACGGCCGGCGTCAGGGCGACGGTGGCGAGCCATGCGCTGCTGAGCAGCGCCCACGCCGGCGGCAGGTAGACGAGCGGCAGGGCGAGATTGAGGGCGCCGAAGAGCGAGACCACGAAGAACAGGTAGCCCATCCACGGGTGCGGATGGACGATCGTGTGATACCACGGATCGACGGTCGCGAGCAGCGCGAGGAAGACGAGCAGCAGGAAGAAGACGACGTTGTACGAGGTGAGCGTGGTCGCCGCCCAGTACGCCGGCAGCAGGAAGAGCAGGACACCGTGGTAGAGGGTCTGCACCGTGTACTCGGTGGCGGCCAGCGCCAGCCGGTGCGTCCGCCTGTCGGACGCCGCCCACGTATTGCGCGTCTGCACCAGCACGGCGACGAGAATCCAGAGCAGCAGCACGTAGCCGACGATGAGCGAGACGTGCGGCAGGCCACGCCGGAAGACGAACAGCGTCAGCAGCCCGCCGACGGCCGAGGCGATCGAGATGCCCCAGACGCGCAGGAAGGCGATGGCGCGCGCGAGGCCGGTCGGACTCACCCGGGCGGGCCGAGCCGCGCCGCGATGGCGCGCGCGACGTCCTGACGGCCGAGCGCCTGCACGCAGGCCAGCACGTCGGCGGCCGCGGCCTGGGTTCGCAGCTGCGCGGCGACGAGGGCGAGCGCGCTGTCTCGCACGTCGTCGTCGAGGGCGCAGATCTCCCGCAGCATGCGGGCGATCGACGCGTCGCGCTCGGCGACGGCCAGGATGGCGGTGACGTACTCGCTCGTGACCGGCGTCACTTCACCTTGGCGCCGGGCGGGAGATCCTTGTCGAGCGTCAGCACGCCGAGGCCGCTCTCCGTCGATCCGGCGAGCACCATGCCCTGCGACTCGACGCCCATCAGCTTCGCCGGCTGCAGATTGGCGACCACGACCACCTTCTTGCCGACGAGGTCGGCGGGCGCGTAGTGCTCGGCGATGCCCGCCAGCACCGTGCGCTCCTCGGTGCCGAGCGAGACGCGCAGCTTCAGGAGCTTCTTCGACTTCGGGACCGGCTCCGCGGCGAGCACCTGGGCCACGCGCAGATCCACCCTCGCGAATTCGTCGATGGTGATGCGCGCGGCACCGTCCGCCGCACTGGCCGCGGGGGCGGGCGCGACCGGCTTGCGCTCCTCCACGCGAGGAAAGAGTCCGGGAATCTTGTCGATGCGGGCGCCGGCGGGCAGTCCGCCCCACGGGCTGCGCGCCAACGTCGGCGTGCCGGTCTCCCCGAGCGCGCTCCTGATCCTCGCCGATGCATCGGGGAGGAATGGCGCCAGGACGACGCCGAGGCAATGCAGCGCCTGAGCAAGGTCGTAGAGCACGGCATCGAGGCGGGCGCGCTGCGCCGGCTGCTTGGCGAGCGCCCAGGGTTGCGCGGTATCGACGTAGCGGTTCACGACGCCGATGAATTCCCAAATCGAGGCCAGCGCGCGATGGAAGGCGAAGTCCTCCATGGCGGGCCGCACGTCGCTCAGTGCCTTGTCGAACGCCGCCGCCAGCTCCCCCGTCCCGTCCGGCGAGGCCGGTGCCGCCGGCACGACGCCACCGGCGAAGTTGACGATCAGCGTGGAGGCGCGCGAGACGAGATTGCCGAGATCGTTGGCGAGGTCGGCGTTGAGCCGGCCCACGAACGCTTCCTCGGAGAAATCCGCGTCGAGCCCGAACACCATCTCGCGCATCACGAAATACCGGAATGCGTCGTTGCCGTACTTCTCGCTCAGCGCCAGTGCCTCCACCACGTTGCCCACGCTCTTGGACATCTTGCCGCCACCGATGCGCCAGTAGCCGTGGACGTTGAGTCGCGTGAAGAGCGGAATCGCGGCTGCCTTCAGCATGCACGGCCAGTACACGGCGTGCGGCTTCAGGATGTCCTTGCCGATGACGTGCTGCACGTGCGGCCAGAACGTCTGGAACCGCTCCGCGCCGGGTCCGCCGAGCTCGGAGACGTAATTGATGAGCGCGTCGAACCAGACGTAGGTCACGTACTTGTCGTCGAAGGGAAGCGGGATACCCCATTCGAGCCGCGTGCGCGGGCGGCTGATCGAGAGATCCTGCAGCGGCTCGCGGAGGAAGCCGAGGATCTCGTTGCGATAACGCTCGGGCCGGATCAGCCCGGGATTGCGCTCGATGGTCTCGATCAGCCAGCCCTGGTATCGCGACATCTTGAAGAAGTAGTTCTCCTCCTCGATGTACACGAGCGGCGTCTGGTGGTCGGGGCATTTGCCGTCGACGATCTCTTTCTCGGTATAGAACCGCTCGCAGCCGTAGCAGTACTGACCGCCGTAGCGCCCGAGGTAGATCTCGCCGGCGTCCCACAGCGCTTGCAAGATTTTCTGGACCACCGCTTGATGGCGAGGCTCGGTGGTACGGACGAAGTCGTCGTTGCTGATGCCGAGACGCTGCCACGCCTGCTGGAAGGCGGCGGCGATGCGATCCGCGTAGGCCTTGGGCGACACGCCCGCCGCCGCGGCCGCCTGCGCGATCTTGTCGCCGTGCTCGTCCGTTCCGGTGAGAAACCACACGCGATCGCCGACGAGACGATGCCACCGCGCCGCCGCGTCAGCCACGATGGTGGTGTACGCGTGGCCGAGATGCGGCGTCGCGTTGACGTAGTAGATCGGCGTCGTGAGATAGAAGGTGCCGCCGGTCACGTTTGCGGGGACTCCAGCCTCACGTGGTCGCGGCCCTCCCACGTCAGCGCGCTGAGCGGGACCTCGGCCTCGGTGCCGTCCGGAAAGCCCACGACCACGCTCTGCTTGAGGACGCGCAGCGAGCGCACCTTGCCGGTCATGCAGCCGCCGCCGCCGCAGCTCGCCTGGCACGGTGAATTCACCTTGGGCAGCCGTGAGCGCAGCTCCTGGTACGTCGAGAACTCGTAGAGCAGGCAACACTTGAGCCGGCCGCAATTCCCCAGCAGTCGGTTGTCGGTGAGCGGCATGTCCTGCGCCTTGGCCATCTTCACCGAGATCGGATCGAACTTGCGGAGATGCGACGAGCAGCAGAGCTGGCGGCCACAGGGGCCGATGCCGTCCAGCACGCGCGTGGTGTCGCGGGCGCCGATCTGGCGCATCTCGATGCGCGCGTGGAACTCGCGCGCGAGGTCGCGGACGAGATCCCGGAAGTCGACGCGATCGTCGGCGCTGAAGAACACGGAGACGCGACGGTGGGCCGGCTGCATCTCGACGTCGACGACTTTCATCACCAGTCCGCGCGCCCGCGCCAGCGTCTGGCTGGTGACAATGGCGGCCTCCTCACGCGCGCGACGGCGGCGATACTCGCGCGCCTCGTCCTCGGAGGCGAGACCGACCACGCGACGGTACAGACGATCGCGCTTGAGCTCGGGCACCGGCCGGCGCGCGCGGCGCAACTCGCCGAGCGCCGTGCCGCTCTGCGCTTCGACCACGACGATGTCGCCCACGTGCAGCGGCAGATCGCCGACCAGCTTGTAATCGTCGGCCGGCGCCGTGTCCCGCAACCGCACGCCGACGAGATATTCCTCCGGGTCGTTCACACGCTTCTCCCCGCCAGCCGGCTCAGCATCACGTCGACGGTGAGCCGCGGCGTCACGTTTCCGATCAGCGCGAGGTGTGCCTCCCGGCACGCCTCGATCGCCGCGTAGAGTCCTTCGTCGGTCCAGCGCGCCGCTTCGGCGGCGAGGGCCTCGCCGCGCCCGGCGTCGCTCAGCAGTGTGGGCGGCGCTCCGGCGCGCGCCAGCATCAGGTCTCGGCAGTGCAGCCAGCAGCCGTCGATGAGCGCCTCCGCGCGCTCGCGATCCACGCGCTCGGTCCGCTTGAAGATGGCCGGCGCGCCGTGCTCGCGCGCCTCGTCGAGGGCCGCGGCCGCCTCGGCCGCTGCCGCCGACGTCGCCGCCTCGCCGCGGGCGCGAAAGCGTACGATCTGACAGCGCGAGATGACGGTGGCCGGCACCGCGCGCGTGCGGGGCAGGATCAGGATCACCACCGTCTCCGGCGGCGGCTCTTCCAGAAATTTGAGGAAGGCCTGCGGCGCCTCGCCGGTCATCCGCTCCGCCTCGTCGAGCAGCAGCACGCGACGGCGCGCCATGGCCGGGCGCAGCGAGGCCTGACGCTCGAGCTCGCGCACGGCGCCGATGCGGATGGCGCGCGCGCCTTTGGGATTCGACTCCGGCGGCGTCGGCACCACCACGTGGAGGTCCGGATGCTGCCGCGATTCGACCAGACGCCACGCACGCTCGTCGTTCGCCTCGCCGAGGAGCGCCCCCGCGAAGGCCAGCGCGGTGGTGCAGCGGCCGCTCCCGGCGGGGCCGACGAACGCGTACGCGTGAGCGACGCGGTTCGTGCGGAGCGCCCGCGTGAGCTGCTCGACGGCGCGCGGCTGATCGACGATGGCGTCGAGCTTCACGCCAGCAACTCGGTGACGAGCGCGCGGACCTGCTGCTCCACGGCGGCGGGGGCGGCGGCGGCGTCGACGCGACGCACGCGCTTGGGCTCGGCACGCATGATGTCGAGATACCCACGTCGCACCCGGCGATGAAACGCCAGCTTCTCCCGCTCGAAGTGATCGAGCCGGCGCGCGCCGATCCGACGGAAGCCGGCCGCGGGATCCAGATCGAAGAGCAGCGTCAGATCGGGAAAGAGACCGCCGGTCGCGTGCATGTTCATCTCGCGGATCAGCTGCGGGTCGACGCCGCGGCCGTAGCCCTGATAGGCGACGGTGGCGTCGGTGTAGCGATCGCAGAGCACCACGTGTCCGCCGCGGAGCCACGGGCCGATCTTCTCGATCACGTGCTGCCGACGCGCGGCCATGAAGAGGAACATCTCGGTCAGCGGCTGCGGCTTCACGCCCGGACGCTCGAAGAGCCGTCGCACGGCGGCGCCGAGCGCGGTGCCATCGGGCTCGCGCGTGACCTCCGGACGATACCGTTCGCGCCGCAGCCAACGCTCGAGGCGGCGGATCTGGGTCGACTTCCCCGACCCCTCGACGCCTTCGAACGTGATCAACACTCCACGCACTGTCGACCTCCGAATCCCTGTCACTGTAGCACGCCACCCTCGGCGCGACGTCTTCGGCACCTGCGTCGACTGGCGCGGCAGCATCATCGCCGAGGAGCGTCGCTCGCAACCCGGCTCGGTGTCTGAGTCAAACTCCGTGCAGGGGAAAGATGGTCTGCTGGACGGCGTCGATCTGGCGGTCGGCGTAGTCGGCCACCGCGCGCCGGATGTGGTCCGGCATCGTCGCGTCCGGGTCCCACAGCGCCCGCGTCTCGAAGCCGTAACGACGCGCATCGTCCTCGAACGATTCGGGCAGCGTGTCCGGCAGCTCGACGCCGTTCAGGACCGCCCACGCCACCGTCCACATCCGCGCGACGTTCCGTAGATCGTATCCGCCGCCGCCGAGGGCGACGAGCTTCGGCGCCAGCGGCAGGATGCGCTCGAGCGCTCGCGCGAAGCCCTGGACGTCGAGCGCCAGATGGGTCAGCGGATCCGTGCGATGCGTGTCGACGCCGAGCTGCGCGACGATCACGTCGGGAGCGAACCGCCGGACCAACGGCGGCACCACCGCATCGAACGCCGGCAGATAGACCGCGCTGTCCGTGTACGCCTCCAGCGGCAAGTTCACCGAGAAGCCGACGCCGTCCCCCTCACCCACCTCGCGCACGAAGCCGGTGCCGGGGAAGAGCCGCTCGCCGCGCTCGTGCAGCGAGACCGTCATCACGTTCGGGTCACCGTAGAACGCGTACTGCACGCCGTCGCCGTGGTGTGCGTCGATGTCCACGTAGACGACGCGCAGGCCCCGCTCGCGCAATCGTAAGATTGCGAGCACCGCGTCGTTGACGTAGCAGAAGCCGGAGGCGCGGTCGGGCATGGCGTGGTGCAGACCGCCGGCGAAGTGAAACGCGCGCTCGACGTCGCCGCGCGCGACGACGTCGGCGGCGAGGAGCGAGCCGGCGGCCACCAGCTGCGCGGATTCCCAGAGCCCGCGGAACACGGGATTGTCGCCGAGACCGAGCCCGAACATCGCGCCATCAGGCGGCTCCGTCCCGGTGTTCGCGCGCTTGAGCACGTCGAGATACTCGCGCGAGTGGAATCGCGCGATGTCGGTCTCCGCCGCCGGCTCGGGCGCGAGCACCGTGCTGCCCGGCAGCTGCGTGAGACCGTACGCCTTCATCAAGCGCCAGGTGAGGCCGAGCCGCTCCATGCGCAGCGGATGCTGTGGCCCGTAGTCGAAGCGCGTCGCGGCCTCGGAGTGGATGAGGGCGCTCTTCATCGTCGCCAGTGGCCGGACTTGCCGCCGCGCTTCTCGACGAGCTGAACGCGCGCGATGGTCACGCCCTTCTCGATCGCCTTGACCATGTCATACACGGTCAGCGCGGCCACGCTGACGGCCGTCAGCGCTTCCATCTCGACGCCCGTCTTGTCGACGGTGCGCACGCGCGCCTCGACGCCGAGCTCGCCCGGGCGGCCCGCATGATCGAACTGGACGTCGACCCGGGTGAGGCGCAGCGGGTGGCAGAGCGGGATCAGCTCCGACGTCCGCTTGGCGGCCAGGATGCCGGCCGTGCGCGCGACGCCGAGCACGTCACCCTTCGGTGCATTACCGCGGCGCACAGCCCGGAGCGTCGCCGGCTTCATCCGGATGACGGCACGGGCGATCGCTTCGCGGGGCGTCTCGGCCTTGCCCGAGACGTCGACCATTCGGGCATCACCGCGGGGGGAGAGGTGGGTGAGGCCACGGAACCCGTCGTCGCCGACGGCGTTCCGCGGCCGGGTCGTTGAGCGCCGACGCGTCAGGCGGTGACGCCTGGACGCGCATGCCGGATGATGTCCTCCATCCGGTCCTTCGCCATGAGCTTCAGCTTCTTCAACTCGCTCATCCGCCACTGCTGGTCCGTGGAGAGCGGCGCGGTTCCGCGCAGCGCTTCGAGCTCTTTTTCGTAACCCTGGTGCTCGGAGCGGAGGCGCCGGAACTCGTCGTTCTGGGCCATCAGCTGGTCGATGAGGCTCTCCTGAGTCATGCAGGACCTCCTTGTGCGCGGCGGGCACGGCTTGAAACAAACAAAGCCAGCGGGATAGCCGCTGGCCTCGCGACATTCATCGTACGAAGTCGATCCCCGTCCATGGTCCTCCTGGTCGCGGGTGACTTCCTTATAGCTCCGCCCCCCGGGAGGAGTCAAGCGCTCCCACCAAGCGCGATCAGGTGTGCGGCGCTGGCCTTGAAGAGCGCGCACACCTGCATCCCAGGGGTCAGCCCGAGCTCCTTGGCGGAACGTGGGGTGACGGCGGCCACGAGCGGAAAGCCCACATCGACGGTGACATGCACGGCGTGCGTCGACGTGGTGATGGAGGCGATCACACCAACCAGCGCGTTGCGGGCGCTGCTCATCCGGACGGGGGTGCCGGCGGGCTCGAGCGTGACGTCCTCCGGCCGGATGGCCAGCCGTACCACCGTGCCGGGACGCGCTTCGGCGGCTACCTCCACGACACGGCCGCCGGCGTCGACGGCGGTCAGGTTTCCGTCCGACGACAGGACCCGGCCGGTGACCAGCGTCTCGACGCCGACGAACCGCGCCACGTCATCGGCAAGGGGCGCATAGAAGACGCGGGCAGTTGCGTCGACCTGGCGCAGCCGCCCTGCGATCAGCACGGCCACCCGGTCGGCGAGCGCCAGCGCCTCCCCGCGCTCGTGCGTCACCAGCACCGCGGTCATCCGGTCATCACGCAGGATGCTGCCGAGGTCGTTCAGGAGGGCAGCACGCGCCGGCGCATCGAGCCCGCCGAACGGCTCGTCGAGGAGCAGCACCTCGGGCTCGAGCACGAGCGCCCGCGCCAGCGCGACCCGCTGTGCTTCGCCGCCCGACAGCGTCCGCGCCCGACGGGTGGCCAGATGCGCCACGCCGAGGCGCTGCAGCCACCGGCCGGTGCGCGCGACCCGAGTCGGCGCCGGCACGCCGCGGAATCGGAGCCCGAGCGCGACGTTGTCGGCGACGGTGGCGTCGGCCAGGAGCGGCTCCTGAAAGACGGTCGCCATCCGGCGCCGCTCGCGGAGCGCGGTGCGCGCGTCGACCGCTCGTCCGCCAACGAGGACCTCGCCCGCGTCCGGGCGCTCGAGCAAGCCGAGCACGCGGAGGAGCGTGGACTTGCCCGCCCCGTTCGGCCCGATCACCACCAGCACCTCGCCGGCGAGCACGTCGAGGACGGGGACGACCAGCACGTCGCGGCCTCCCTGGCGGCGTCGCACGTCGCGAAGCGCGAGGATGGCGCTGGTCATCACGCCGGCAGCACGTGGATGGAGCCACGATGGATGGAGAAATGCCAGCGTCGATCGTGATCGATCTCCAGGATCTCGTAGACCAGGTGCGGGACCTCCACCTCCACGTCGTAGTCGCCTTGCGCGGGCGGTCCCGGGGCATCGAGCCGGATGCGCAAGGTCCAGTTGGTGCCGAAGTCTTCCTCGCCGACGACGGTGCCTTCCATCATGTTCATGTGGTGGCTGCGATCGACGAGACCGCGATCCTTGCGGATGAGCCGCACGTACTCGGGCCGCACGAAGAACGCGATCGGACTGTCGGGCGGCGGCAGATACGAGCGGCTCGGCGAGTTCACCGCCTCGAGCAGCTGACCCCGCCAGCGCAGCTGGATCCGATCGGGCGTGGCCTTCACCACGGTGCCGTGCAGCACGTTGCGGATGCCCATGATGCGCGCCACCGTCTCCGAGGCCGGCTGCCACAAGAGCTCGGAGCGCGGCGCGCACTGCACCACGCGCCCCGCGTCGTAGACGACGACGCGGTCCGCCAGCCGGTACGCCTCCGTGAAGTCGTGGGTGACGACCACGGCCGCCGTTCGCCACTCGCGCAGGATCACCCGGAGCTCGTCGCGCAGCGCGCGGCGCAGCGGCGCGTCCAGCGCGGACAGCGGCTCGTCGAGCAACAGCAGCGCCGGATCGGTGGCGAGCGCGCGGCCGAGGGCGACCCGCTGCCGCTGCCCGCCGGACAGCTCGTGCGGCGCGCGCCCGCCGAGATCCGTCAGGCCGAGGCGCTCGAGCACGCGAGCCGTGCGCGCGGCCCGCTCCGCGCGCGGACGCTCGCGAAGGCCGAAGGCGACGTTCTCGGCAACGGTGAGATGCGGGAACAGCGCATAGCCCTGAAAGACGTAGCCGACGCGACGCGCCTGCGGCCGCACGTCCACGCCGCTGCTCGAATCGAACAGCACGCGGCCGTCGACCACGATGCGGCCCTGATCGGGCCGCAGCAGGCCGGCCAGACACTGAAGCGTCAGCGTCTTGCCAGCTCCGGACGGACCGAAGAGCACTGCCACGCCGTCGCCGGCGGTCCACGCGACGTCGAGCGTGAAGCCCGGCAGCCGCGTGACGACGCGGACGTCGAGCCGCTCGCTCACGTCGCCCGCGCGCCGAGTCGGCCGGCGGCGATGAGCACGATGCAGGAGAGTGCCGTCAGGATGCCGACGAGGACGAGCGCCGCTCCGCTGTCGCCGGTCTGCACGGCGGTGTAGATCGCGAGGGGAACCGTGGTCGTGCGACCGGGGATGTTGCCCGCCAGCATCAGCGTGGCACCGAACTCACCGAGCGCGCGCGCGAAGGCGAGCACGAGGCCCGCAAGGATGCCGTTGCGCGCGAGCGGCAGCGTCACCTCCAGCGCGGTGCGCCACTCCGAGCGTCCGAGCGTGTAGGCGGCCTTCTCGAGGTCGCGATCGACGGACTCGATGGCGGCGCGCGCGGTACGCACCAGCAGCGGAAGCGCCATGACGGTGGCGGCGATCACGGCCGCGTACCAGGTGAACGCCACGCTCCACCCCGTTGCCTGGTAGAGCGGGGCGCCAAGCCAGCCGCGCCGGCCGAGCAGCACGATGAGGTAGTAGCCGGTCACCGTCGGAGGAAGCACGAGCGGCAGCGTGACGAGCAGATCGAGCAGCGCCTTGCCACGGAACCGCCGGCGCGCGAGCGCGTAGGCGAGCGGGATCCCGACGAGCGCGTTCAGCACCGTGGCGAGCACGGCCACTCGCAGCGAGAGGGAGAGCGCGCTCACCGTCTCGTCGGTCATCGGACCGCTGGCTGAAACCCGAAGCGCGCCAGCACGGCCTGGCCCTCGGCGCTGCGCAGCAGGCCGATGAACGCCTCCGCGAGCGCGGGCTCGTGCGCGCCGGTCACGACGGCGGCGGGATAGACGATCGGCGAGTACGTGTCTTCGCCCGGCCGGAACGCTTCCCGGACGCGGCCCGGTCGCGAGGCGAGATCGGAGGCGTAGACGAATCCCACGTCCACCTCGCCGCGCGCCACGTACTCGAGCGCCTGCCGCACGTTCTCGGCGAAGATGAGGCGCGGCCCGAGCGGCCCCCAGAGACCGAGCACGCGAAGCGACTGCTCGGCGTACTGACCGGCCGGCACCGTCTTCGGATTTCCCACCACAACGCGTCCGACACGCGCGTCCAGCAGATCGGCCGGCTTGGCGAGGTCGAGTCGCGAGTCGACCGGCTTGACGGCCACCAGCACGTTGCGCGCGAGCACTCGGCGAGTCGCCCGCACCACGAGGCCGTGACGCTCCAGGTCGTCCATCTGGCGCTCGCCGGCCGAGAGGAAGAGATCGATCGGCGCCCCGGCCTCGATCTGCCTGGCGAGCTCACCCGAGGCGCCGAAATTGTACCGCAGCGTCACGCCCGCATGCGCCGGCACGAAGCGGCGCCCCAGCTCCTCCACCGCCTCCTTGAGGCTCACCGCGACGGACAATGTGAGCTCGCGCGGCGCGGGCTCGGCCACGCCGACCGCCGTCAACGCCGCCACGGTGAGGGCGAGCAGCACGCGCATCACCGGCTTAGGATAGCGCGCTTGTGCCTCCCGCTCAGCGGTGACGCTGCTGGACGGCGGTCAGCGCCCAGTTGACGCCGAAGACCAGGATCAGCAGCAGCACGGACAGCGCGATGGCGACCTCGAAGTTGCCCTTGCCCGTCTCGAGCGCCATGGCCGTGGTGAGTGTCCGCGTCTGGCCCTTGATGTTGCCGCCGACCATCATCGACGCGCCAATCTCGGAGATGACGCCGCCGAAGGCGGCCATCACGGCGGCCAGCATGGGCAGGCGCGCCTCCCGCAGCACCGTGGTGACCATCTGCACGCGGGAGGCGCCGAGGGCAATGAGCTGGAGGCGGAACTTCTCCGGCACGTTCTGCACGGCGGCCAGCGTGATGCCCGTCACGATCGGCGTGGCGATGACGGCCTGCGCGACGACGATCGCGGCCGGCGTGTACAGGACCTCCCAGGCGCCCATCGGCCCGCTGCGCCAGAGCAGCAATGAGACGAACAGGCCGACGACCACCGGCGGCAACCCCATCCCCGCGTTGACGACCGAGATCACGACGGTGCGCCCGGGGAATCGCAGCAGCGCGAGCGCGGCGCCGGCCGGCACACCGAGACCGAGCGAGATCAGCGTGGCGATGCCCGAGACCTGGAGCGAGAGCCAGAGGATGGCGAAGATCTCCGCGTCGCCGCCAGCCAGCAGCCGCGCCGCCTCGCGGAAGCCCGAGACGATCAGGTCCACGGGCCGAACCCGCCGAGCGTCGGCAGATCCGTCAGCGCGCCGACGGCGCTAGACAACCGAAGCCATGCCGCCGTCGAAGTTGATGGCGGTGCCGGTGATGTACGCCGCGCGCGCCGAGACCAGGAAGGCGACCAGATCGGCGAACTCCGCCGCCTCGCCCACACGACCGAGCGGCACACGCTTGGCCACTTCGCGGTAATAACTCTCGACGTCGCCCTTCGCGCGTCGCTCCCATTGCATGCTCTTCACCAATCCGATGCACACGGTGTTGACGCAGATGCCGTCCGGCGCATATTCGCCCGCGAGCGACTTGGTGAGGTTGATGCCGGCCGCGCGGGTCACGCTCGTGGGCAGCGCGCGCGGTGCCGGCGCCTTGCCGCCGACGGTGGTGACATTCACGATCCGACCGCCACCCCGCTGCTTCATGAGCGGAATGACGGCGCGGCAGAAGCGCACCGCGGCCATCAGCTTGAGCTCGAGGTCCAGATGCCAGGTGTCGTCGTCCACCTTGTCGAAGGCCGCCGCCGCCGACGTCCCGGCGTTGTTGACGAGAATGTCGACACCGCCGAAACGGTCCACGGTGGCGCGCACCACGCCGGCGACGTCCTCGGGCCGCGTGACGTCGGCCGGGACGGCGAGGACGTCGCCGCCGGCGGCGCGAATCGCGGACGCCGTATCCTCGAGAACGTCCTTGCGCCGCGCGCAGATGCTCACCTTGGCGCCTTCGCGCGCCAGCCGCTCTGCGCAGGCGCGCCCCATCCCCTCGCTGCCGCCGGTGACGATGGCGACCTTTCCCCCGAGCCCGAGATCCAGCATTCTCTCCTCCGTGGCCAACAGTGGTCGGCGGCCGGCCCTCCGGCAGCGCGCGGCCCAGTGTACGCCGAACCGCGGGAGCGATCCGGCGCGTCTAAAGCGCGCGGAGGACACACCATGACGCGTCGACGATTCGCGCTGGCTCTTGTGCTGAGCCCGCTTCTGGCGCGCCCGGCAATCGCGCAAGACGGCTTCGGAGCCGGGCGACCCGAGGACAGGTACTTCAGCGTGGACGTGACACTGGCCGATGGCGGTTCGATTGCCGAAGGCTACGTCACGAATCGCTACGACCAGTACACGGAACGCGTCGGGCTCCTTCTCGAGCCGTTCGACGCCGCCGGCCGACCGCTGGCCGCGGTCCGCACCGACGTGCGTGATCTCCCGGGGCGCCATCGCGTGTACTTCCGCACGCGCCTGCCCGCCCCGGCCGCGAGCATCCGCGGGCGCGTGGAGTCGTTCGACTGGGCGCCGCGGGGCAGCAGTATGTGAGGACTAGCGCGCGGGCGCGAGCACGCGGCCGGCGCGCGCGGTCATGCGTCCACCGTCGACGGCGATGGCGCCGTTCACGACGACGAGCGGGATGCCACTCGGATAGCGGTGCGGGTCCGGGTACGTCGACTCGTCCTTCACCGTGCGCGGGTCGAACACCGTGAGATCGGCGAAGTACCCCGGCTGCACGAGACCGCGCTCGCGCAGTCCCAGGCGCTGCGCGGGGAGGCCGGTCATCTTGTTCACCGCGGTCTCGAGCGAGAACAAACGTCGCTCGCGCGCATACTCGCTGAGCACGCGCGGGAAGGTCCCGTAGGTCCGCGGGTGCGGCTTGCCCGGCTTGTCGCCCGAGCCCTCGAAGAGGGGGATCGAGTCCGAACCGATGGTCAGCGCCGGATGCGCGAGCACCTTGGCGACGTTCTCGATCGACTGCGAGAAGCTCACCATGCCGACCGTGCAGCGCTCCTCGAGCAGCAAATTCATCAGCGCCTCGGCGGGCGCCTGCCCCGACTGCTGCGCCAGCTGCGCGAGGTTCAGTCCCTCGAGCTCGCGCCGCTGACACGAGGCGATGAAGATCTGATCGAAGCCGACGCCGCCCTGCGAGACGGTACCCCACCGCTCGCCGTCCACGAGGCACTCATCGGCGATGCGACGGCGCATCTTCGGATCGGCCAGCCGCTCGAGCAGCTTGCTCATCCCGCCCGCGTGCGCCCACGCCGGCATCAGGTTGTCCATCTTCGTGCTGCCGGCGTTGTACGGATAGACGTCACCGGCGACGTCGACGCCGCGGGCCCGCGCATCGTCGAGCAGGCGCAGCGCCGCGTCGAGCTTGGGCCAGTTCTCGCGGCCGGACGCCTTGACGTGCGAGACCTCCACGCGCACGCCGGCCTCTTCGCCGATGCGGATGGCCTCGGCGATCGAGTCGAGGAGCATCGCCGACTCACCGCGGATGTGCGACGCGTACTGACCACCCCGCGGCGCCATCGCGCGCGCCAGCGCCACGATCTCCCGCGTGTCGGCGTAGGACGAGGGTGGGTAGACGAGCCCGGTCGAGAAGCCCCACGCACCGGCGTCGAGCGCCTCGCCGAGGTGCCGCTCCATCGCCTTGATCTCGCCCGCCTCGGCCGGCCGCGCGTCGAATCCCATGGCCGCGATCCGAAGCGCCCCGTGGCCGACGAAGTGCACGACATTCACGGCGGGGCCGATGCCGCGCAGCGTGTCGAGGTACTGACCGAACGTCTCCCACTTGAGATCGGGTGTGCGGCCGATCCCGCCGATCCAGCCCTTCACGAGGTCCTGCTGCTCCGGTCGCAGCGGGGCCGGCGAGAAGGAGCACATCCCGACGACTTCCGTCGTCACGCCCTGCCGGATCTTCGACTCCGCCGAGGGACATGCCAGGTAGAAGAGGTCGGAGTGCGAGTGCATGTCGATGAAGCCGGGCGCCACCACCTTGCCCGTCGCGTCCACCACCCGCGCGGCCTCGCCGGCGAGCGCCGGCGCGACGGCGGCGATGCGCTCGCCCTCCACCGCCACGTCGGCGCGCCGCGCGGGCGCGCCGGAGCCGTCCACCACCGAGCCGCCGCGAATCAGCACGGACCAGGCCATTGGCGCTACTCCTCGACGATGGCCACCGACTTCATCCGGTCGCCTTGCTTGATGCGATCCACGTGCTCCATGCCGCTCGTGACCTTGCCGAAGACGGTGTAGTTGCCGTCGAGGTGCGGCGTGGCGCCGTAGCAGATGTAGAACTGGCTGCCGGCGGAGTCCGGATCCTGGCTGCGGGCCATGGCCACCGTCCCCCGCACGTGCTTCTGCTTGTTGAACTCCGCGGGAATCGTGTAGCCCGGGCCGCCGGTGCCGTTGCCCTTCGGGCAGCCGCCCTGCACGACGAAGTCGGGGACGACGCGGTGGAAGCTCAGGTTGTTGTAGAAGCCCTTCTTGGCGAGGGTGACGAAATTCTCCACCGTCTTGGGCGCGTCGGCGGGATAGAACTCCATCCGAATCTCGTTGCCGTTCTCGAGCGTGATGACGCCGCTCTGCTTCATGGATTGACCACCTTGATGGAAGTGATGCGATCTCCGACCCGGATCTTGTCGACGACGTCCATGCCCTTGGTGACGTGTCCGAAGGCGGTGTACTTGCCGTTCAGAAACGGCGCGGGGCCGAGCATGATGTAGACCTGACTGCCACCGGAGTCCGGATCCTGACTGCGCGCCATGCCGAGCACGCCCCGCTCGAACTTGCGAGTGTTGAACTCCGCCTTGACCTTGTAGCCAGGGCCGCCGGTGCCCATGCGCGGGTCGTCCATCGGCAGCGTCTTCGACTGCGGGTCGCCGAACTGGACGACGAAGTTCGGCTCCACGCGATGCACGCGCTGACCGTCGTAGAAGCCTTTCTTGGCGAGGCTCAGGAAATTCTCGACGTGCTTGGGCGCGTCCTTGGGAAAGAACTCCAGCGTGATCTCGCCGGCCTTCTCCATGGTGATCACCGCCTTCGGCGACTTCGTGGCCGCCGCGTCGGCGCCGCCGGTCGGCGCGGACTTGTCCTGGGCCCACCCCGGTGCTACGGGCAGCACGGCGACGGCGAGCACGAGCAGAGCACGGATCATCGGGACCTCCAGATTGGGGGCGTGATAGCCGCGTCATTATATACGCTGTATTGGAGCGCTGTTTCCACCTCCTGCGTGGGTGGCCTGAGAGAGACGGGCGCGGCTGCGCTCCGTTGCTTCCGCGGCTCCGTGACGCGGAGCGGCCGCGGAGCGCGTGTTACGATGGCGGGTATGCAACAACGCGACGGCATCAGGAACATTGCGATCATCGCGCACGTCGACCACGGCAAGACCACGCTCGTCGACGCCATGCTCTGGCAGTCCGGCCTCTTCCGTCAGAACGAGACGGTGGCCGAGCGGATCATGGACTCGATGGACCTCGAGCGCGAGAAGGGCATCACGATCATGGCCAAGAACACGGCCATCTCGTATCGCGACGTCCACATCAACATCGTGGACACGCCGGGCCACGCCGATTTCGGCTCCGAGGTCGAGCGCACGCTGACGCTCGTCGACGGCGTGCTGCTGCTCGTCGACGCCGCCGAGGGCCCGCTGCCGCAGACGCGGTTCGTGCTGAAGAAGGCGCTCGAGGCCGGGCTGCCGCCCATCGTCGTCGTCAACAAGATCGATCGCAGTGACGCGCGGCCGGCCGAGGTGCTGGACGAGATCTACGATCTGTTCATCGACCTCGACGCCAGCGAGGACCAGCTCGACTTTCCCGTGCTCTACACCAACGCGCGCACGGGCACCGCCACCACCGATCTGAAGGTCGAGGGCAAGACGCTCGAGCCGCTGTTCGAGACGATCCTCTCGACGGTGCCGGCGCCGCGCTTCGATCCCGCGGCCGGCCTGCAGTTCCGCGTGACGATGCTCGACTGGGACGACTACGTGGGCCGGCTCATCATCGGGCGCATCGTCAACGGCCGCGTGCGCCAGGCGGATCGTGTGGCCGTGGTCCACCGCGACGGTGCCGTGGAGCAGGCGAAGGTGAGCGTCCTCTACGGCTACGAGGGTCTCAAGCGCGTGGAGATCTCGGAGGCGAGCGCGGGCGAGATCGTGGCCATCGCCGGCATCGAGAGCATCGACATCGGCGAGACGGTGGCGGAGCTCGAGCATCCGCAGGCGCTGCCGCTCATCCGCATCGATGAGCCGACCGTGTCGATGCTGTTCTCGGCCAACGTGTCGCCGTTCGCGGGCAAGGAAGGCAAGTACGTCACCTCGCCGCAGCTGCGCGAGCGACTGATGAAGGAGCGGAAGCTCAATCCCGGCATCCGCGTGGAGGAGACGGATTCACCGGACACGTTCCGCGTCTCGGGTCGGGGCGAGCTGCAGCTCGCGATCCTCATCGAGATCATGCGACGCGAGGGCTTCGAGGTGGAGGTCGGCAAGCCGGAGATCATCACGCGTCAGGAGAGCGGCCGGACGCTCGAGCCGATGGAGCATCTCGTGGTGGACGTGCCGGAGGAGTTCATCGGCGCCGTGACCCAGAAGGTCGGGCCCCGCAAGGGCATCATGACGAAGATGGTAAATCACGGCACCGGACGGGTCCGGCTCGAGTACCGGATTCCGTCGCGCGGTCTGATCGGATATCGGACCGAATTCCTCACCGATACTCGTGGCACCGGCCTCCTCAACCATCTCTTCGACGGCTGGGACGACTGGCAGGGCGACATCGCGCATCGCCAGAACGGCGCGCTGGTCGCGGATCGCGCCGGCCGCGCCACCGGCTACGCCATCGACAATCTCCAGGCGCGCGGGACCATGTTCGTCGCTCCCGGCGATCAGGTCTACGAGGGCATGATCGTCGGCGAGAACTCGCGCGACAACGATCTCGACGTGAATATCACGAAGGAAAAGAAGCTGACCAACATGCGCGCGTCGACCGCCGACGAGGGCATCAAGCTCACGCCCCCGCGCATCATGAACCTCGAGCAATGCCTCGAATGGATTCGCGAGGACGAGCTGCTCGAGGTCACGCCGAAGTCGCTGCGGCTCCGGAAGCGCGCCCTCTCCGGTCGCCGACGCTTCTAGCGCCTCTCCCTCATGACGAAGGATCGTTGATCGCCCACCGGAGATAGATGGCGCCTGACGTGAAGCCGGCGCCGAAGGCCGAGAGCACGATGCGGTCGCCGTAGGCGAAGCGATTCTGCTCGTGCCACTCCGAAAGCCCGATCGGAATCGTGCCGGCCACGGTGTTGCCATAGCGGTCCAGATTGATCACCACGCGCTCGAGTGGCAGGCCGAGACGTTTGGCCACCGCCTCGATGATCCGCCGATTCGCCTGGTGCGGCACCATCCATGCCACGTCCTCGAGCCGCAGGTCGGCGCGCTTGAGAAGATCTTCGGTGATCTGGGCCATGCCGGTCACGGCGGCCTTGAAGACGGTTGGGCCATCCTGAACCACGAAGTGCCGACGCGCGACCACGGAGTCGCCGGTGGCCGGCTCGAGGCTGCCGCCCGACGGAATGTAGAGCGCGGGCTCGCCGGCGCCGTCCATGTGGCAGACGTGATCGAGCACGCCGACCTCGTCGTCCGGCAACGGCTCCACGAGAACAGCGCCGGCTCCGTCGCCGAACAGCACGGCGGTGGCACGGTCGTGCGGATCGACCACGCTCGACATCTTGTCGGCACCGCAGACGAGGACGAGCCGCGCAGCGCCGGACTCCACGAGCCGCGTGGCGGTGACCAGGGCATAGACGAAGCCCGAGCACGCTGCGGACAGATCGAAGCCCCAGGCGTTGAGAGCGCCGAGCTTCGTCTGGAGGATCGCCGCCGTCGACGGCAGCGGCCGGTCCGGCGTCATGGTGGCGACGATGATGCAGTCGATGGCGCCCGCCCCGATGCCGCGCTGCTCGAGACAGCGTCGCGCGGCGGCCAGCGCGAGATCCGACGTGGCGCCCGTGGTCGCGAACCGCCGCTCGGCAATGCCGGTGCGCGAGCGAATCCACGCATCGGTCGTCTCGAGGCGCTGCTCGAACCATGCGTTCGGGAAGACGTCCGGCGGGACCCAGTGACCGAGAGCCGTGATACCGGCGCGCATCGTCGCCACCGAGACTCTCACAGTTGCGCGCGCGGTGCCAGCAAAACGTCGCGCGCGGCAAACGTCGGGAAAGCTTGAGCGCGACGACGCCACGCGCCCACCTCAGCGCGGCTCCCGCCTCTTCGTCGGCTGCCGGATCTGAATGAACGAGCGCACCGCAGTGACGTTGTCGATCGACTTCGCATGCTCCACGGCGCGCGCGGCCTTCGCGGGATCATCGACCACGCCGGTCAGCACGACCGTCCCGTCCAGGACCGTCCATTCGAGCTGACTGCGCCGCAGCTCGAGGTCCGCGACGATCTTGGCATCGAGCTTCAAACTGATGGTGAGATCCCGCGGATACGAAGACCGGACGGGGATGAAGACCACATCGACCTTGCGCACGCCGGGGACGGCGTGGGCGACGGCGACGGCGTCGGCGGCGAGCAGGGAGCGCACCGGCACGATGCCGGCGACGACGACGCGACCGAGATGCGCGAACACGTGGACCTGCAGCGCGGAGCCCACCCCCTGCTTCGTCGCCAGCTGATCCTTGATCGTGCCCATGATGCGCGCGTCGTCGGTCTGCTCTTCCATCGTGCGAACGTCGGTGAGCGTCTGATACGCCACGACGAGCGTGGTCGTGCAGGCTGTGTGCGACAGCGCGAGCACGGCGAGCACGACTGTGCGCGACCTCATATCTTCAGCACCACCACGCCCAGCACGGCCACCGCCGCGCCGACGATCGCGATCGGTGGCACGCGTTCGCCGAAGCAGACGACGCCGAGCGGCATCGCGAAGAGCGGCGCCGTCGACGAGAGGACCGTGGCCACGGCCACGCCGGCGTGCTTGATGGAGAGCACGTACAGCACCGAGCTCGCCGCCGTGAGCACGCTCAGCGCGCCGAAACGTATCGCCACGGCACGACCGCCGCGGGCGAGCGCGGGGACGTCCCGCCATGACCACGGCAGCGCCCACAGCAGCGCGGCGGCGAGCGGCAAGCGGACGAGCTGCGCGGTGAGCGCGTCCATCTCCTGGAGCGGGATGCGCAGCGCAACCACCGATACGCCCCAGGCCACGGCGGCGCCGCCGGCGGCCAGGACGCCGCGCCACGATCGCGGCGCATCGACCGTCTCCGCGCGCGTGGCCACCACGAGCGCGAGACCGCCGAGCGTGAGCAGCCCGCCGAGGGCGACCCGAAGCGTGATGCGTTCGTCGAGGAGCAGCGCGGCAAGCACGGCCGCCACGACGGGATAGCTCATGGAGAGGGTCATGGCGCGGCCGACCCCGAGCAACCGCGTGCTCTCGAAGAAGATCGTGTCGCCGATCGCGATGGCGGTGACGATGGAGACGAGCAGCAGCAGTAGACTGCGCGCGGATACCGACGCGAGCCCGGCGAAGTCCGAGACGGCGGCCGTCCAGGCCGCGATCAGGAGCGCGCAAAGCGTCGTGCGGGCGGCGTTGATCGCGACGGTGCCGAAACGCGACGAGAGGGATCTGACGAGGAGGCTCGTGAGGGCCCAGGCCACCGCCGAGCCGAGGGCGCACAGCGCGCCCAGCGTTCCGAGATCCACTCAGTCTTTATACAACCCGGGCGAGACGTCCCCCAAAGTCGGCGGCACGCGGCTGGCAAAGGGTATCGAGATGCCGAAGCGCGTCAAGAAATCGCGAAAGCCGACGGCCGAGAAGGTCTCGAAGAAGATGAGCGGCGTCAGGCCCTTGCAATCTGACGCGGGCATTGGCCGGCCTTACGACCCCGGATTCAAGCCACCCCGCGAGAAGAGCTTGTGGCGCGATGAGGGACGCCCCGAAGCGAGTGGCTGACCGTCCGGCGGACCCGCGAGGCGGGAGGCTCGGGACGAGCCTCCCGCCGTCGCGCTAGCTCGCCTTGGTGTAGACGGCCTTCATCGCGCGCTCACCGCGCGGCGTGTGCATCGTCGTGTCGATCGTCAGCGTGCGGCCGTCAGGCGACAGCGTCCACACCGATTCGCGCGAGAACGTGCGCGCCGGCTGTCCCTGCTCGCGGGCCGGTTGCGTGTGCGTCTTGCTCACGACGAGGCGGTCGCCGCCCAGCGTCGCGCGCGTGACCGAAGAGCCGCCACGCGGCGTCTGCTCCGTTTGCTCGCTGCCGTCGACCACCAGCGTCTCCGTCATCGCGCGCTCCCGGCTGCCGCGCATGACGCTTCGCGTGGCCTTGAGCGTGTTGCCCTGCTGCTCGACGATGAGCTTGACCTCCGCCGGCTGCGCTTGCGACGTGCCCCTGTCGTCACCGCCGCGATGCGGCAGTTGGCTCTGCGCGCGGTCGAGTAGCCAAGTGCCCGTGAATTGTGGCTGTGCCTGGACGGTGCTCACGGCAACCGCAAGCAGCAATACCCCGAGCGATCCAAGAACACGTTGAGCTCGCCTCATGTGGAACCCTCCTATGTCGATCGTCAGGTTGGACGGCCGGGAGGGACATTTTGTTTACCGCGGCCGACGGGTATCCTGTGCGGCGCCAGGGAGGCACCGCCCACATTCCCGAATCCGGCCTGATCTTCGTGTGCGTCGGCTGTTGCTGTGGCCACGCCGAGCGCGGTGGTCCGAAGACCCCGCCCCGCACCCTCAAGCGGGAGATGCGCCGCGCATTCCGGGACAGCGGCATGCAGGGTCGGCTGCGCCTCGCCTTCACCGATTGCCTCGGCCCCTGCAGCGAAGCGAACGTCGTGTTCCTCTACCTGGCCGGCCGTCCCCTCTGGCTCCGGCGCGTGAACAACGTCGACGTCTTCCGCCGCGCGCTCGACTGGGCGCGCGCGGCGCTCGACGACGGCGGTGACCGATCGCTCCCACCACCGCTGGCAACGCTCTCGTTTGCGTGGACGGGTGGCGGTGAGGGACCCGCGCCGCCCATCGACCGCTGAGCTTTGCAACTTCCTTCATGGAGGGGTCCGCCCGGGCGAATCGGGACGGTGGCCTTCCGGTTGCACGCCGGTCCGACCCAAGGAGGTTGCGTCATGCAAGAACTGATGTCCCAGGACACCGTCACCCGACTCCGCGAGATCCGCTCCCGGCTTCCCGGTCAGATGCTCCAGGAGCGGCTCGAGAACGCGCAGCTGACGTACGGGCCGCTCTACACGCTCGCCGAGATCCGTCAGCGGGTCGGCGAGGTGCTGCCGCGGCGGCTCGGCTACGTGCGCAGTGCCGTGCTGGAGCCGGTGGAGACGTATCGCGAGCGCATCCCCGACGACTCACTGCTGAAGTACGACGATGCCGCACGGAGCGGCCTCTTTTCGAAGTTCTGGGTGGCGACGCCGACCTACTACCAGGAGCGCCAGGTCGATCCGTGGATTGTGGCCGAGGTCGCCGGCACCGACCGCTGGGCGGTCGTCGCGCGCTGGGACTGAGCGCGCCGCTCCTCGACTCCTGACCGTCGCCGCGATGGCGCGATGAGCGGGTGGCGGTCCGCCGGCCACGGCCGACGGCGCCACACCATCGCCGCTCGCGCTCTGCGCAGCACCTTGCCTCCGCCGCGCCGCCCACGCGTGGCCTGAGTTACGATTGGGGCCCCGGCGCGGCCGGAACGTCAGCGCGGAGGTCAGCGATGGACTACGGCGAGTATCAGCACCTCACCTTCAAGCCCATGGATCACGGCGTGGTGCTGATCACGATCAACCGGCCCGAGGTGCTCAACGCCACCAACGACCGGCTGCACTGGGAGCTCACGCAGGTGTGGCTGACGTTCGACGCCGATCCGCGGGCGCGGGTCGCGGTGGTGACCGGGGCGGGCCGCGCGTTCTCCGCGGGCGGCGACCTCGACATGGTCGCGGCCAACGCGCGCGATCCCAAGCGGCTGGCCCGCACGGTGCGCGAGGCCTCCGACATCGTCTACAACATGATCAACACCGACAAGCCGATCGTCTCGGCGATCAACGGCGTCGCCGTGGGCGCGGGACTCGTGGTGGCGCTGCTGGCCGACGTCTCGATCATCTCCGAGAGCGCGCGGTTCACCGACGGCCACACCAAGCTCGGCGTCGTCGCCGGTGACCACGCGGCCATCGTGTGGCCGCTGCTCTGCGGCATGGCGAAGGCGAAATATTACTTGCTCACCTCGGACTTCATCGATGGCCGCGAGGCCGAACGCATCGGCCTCGTGAGCCTGTGCGTGCCGGCCGAGCAGCTGATGCCGAAGGCCTTCGAGGTCGCGGACAAGCTCGCGCTCGGCGCGCAACAAGCGATTCGCTGGACGAAGCGCTCGCTCAACAACTGGCTCCGCCTGGCCGGCCCCATCTTCGACCAGTCCATCGCCCTCGAGATGCTCACCTTCATGGACGAAGACGTCCGCGAGGGCCTCCAGGCAATTCGCGAGAAGCGCGCACCGCAGTTTCCGTCGGCGCGCGGCTGACTGCGGCCGCGCGGCGGCGGCGGCGGTAGCGGAGCGCGAGCGGGACGACGACGGCGAGCACGACCGCGATTCCGATGCCGGTCGTCCACCCACCGACCGCAGTGGCGGCGGCCTCCCAGTGCTCGCCCACCGTCCAGCCGAGCAGGACCCAGATCGACGCCCACAGCGTCGCGCCCGCCGCATCGAGCAGGACGAAGCGTCCGTAGCCGACGCCGTGAGACGCGGCCACCGGCCACACCACCACTCGAACCACGGTGAAGAAACGCCCCAGCACGATGGTGGCGCCGCCGTAGCGCCGGAAATAGTCCACGTCGTCCTCGGCACAGCCGCGCGGGCGACCGCGCAGCCGGCAGTACGTGTCGATGACCCAGTTCGAGCCGCGCGTGATCGTCAGATACCAGACCTGATCGACGAGCATGGCGCCGAGCGCGCCGAGCGCGATGACGAGCAACACGTTGGCGCGCCCGCCGGCGGCCATGGCGCCCGCCGCCGCGAGCAGCAGCCGTCCCGGGAACGGCAGGCCGGTGGCATCGATGACGGTGCCGACGAAGACCACCAGATAGGTGTGATCGATCAGCCAGTCGAAGAGCGGACGCAGCACATCCATTCGTCGATCAATGCTGCAAGCGCGGTACCAGACGGCCTATCGCCACTCCGGATACGTGGGCGGCGACAAAACGTCGGCAACGCGTCCGGCCCAATCGAAGCGCTCCATGCGGGGCCACATGCGCTCGCCCCCGGCCTGGAGCGCGGCCAGGATGGCGGGCTCGTCGGCGGCGAGCACGCGGCCATGCTCGACAACCGGTCGACCGGCCACCCACACGCGCTCGATGTCCTCGGCCGTGGCGTTGTAGACGATGTTCTTGACCGGATCGCGCAGCGGCGTCATGCCCCACG
>DASTCJ010000109.1:0-2960 GCA_035605575.1 Candidatus Methylomirabilota bacterium | reverse complement strand
GGTCTTGTAGGGCAGGTCGGTGCGGATCGCAAAGACGGTGCACTCGCTCGCCGCCGAGCCGACCCAGGCGAACTTGGCCATGTCGAACTTGACGCCCTCGACCTTCGTCAGCTGGGCGATCGGAAGGTTGCGGTTGAACGTGCCGATCGTCAGCCCGTCCGGCTTGACGACGGCATAGACGTGGTTCGCAGCGATGATGCTGTTCGCGCCCGGCATGTTCTGCACGATCACGGTCGGCTTGCCGGGGATGTGCTTGGGCAGATGGCGCGCCAGCACGCGCGCGGTGGCGTCGTAGCCGCCGCCGGTCTTGTAGCCGACGACGATGGTGACTGTCTTGCCGGAGTAGTACTGCGCGGGCGCCGGCGCCGCGGCTAGCGCGGCAATCATTCCCAAAACCAGCCTCATGAGCCTCCTCCTAGTGATGATGGTCGTGCATCAAATGCTTCGGGACGTCGGGAAAGAGCTCCTTGGACGACGGGCCCGCGGCCCCGACCCACTCGACGCCGCCGCGCTTGCGCGCCGCCTCGCGCAGGTCCTCGAAGGTGAGGCGCGCCGGATCCTTCGCCACCTCCAGGCGCTGGGCGAGCGCCGCGAGGACGAGCTTGCGCACCTGACGCCCGCTCCAGCCTCCGCAGAGCCTCGCGACCTCGTTGATTTCATCCTCGGATTGCAGGAGCGGTCTCAGCGCGGGCCATTGTACGGCGAGCTCGGCGAGCGAGTCATGCAGGATGCGGGCGATCGTCCCAGGATCGGGCAGCGCGAAATGCATCACCAGGTCGGCGCGCGACAGGAACGCCTCGTCTATGGCGTCGATGAAGTTCGTGGTAGTCACGAAGAGCACTGCGGGAAGCTTGCGCGCGACCTCGTCGATGCCGAGCATCACCGCATCGGTGGCGCGGTGCACGTCGACCGGGTTGGTCTCGAATGAGGCGGTGCTGCGCCGCACCGCGAAGCTCTCGACCTCGTCGATCAGAACCACGGTATGCGGGCGCCGCGCCGCAATCTCCGGGATCGTGTCGGTGAGAAGCCGCATGATGTTGCGCTGGCTCTCGCCCAGCATGTCGCTCGGGAAGGCGTGCGGGTTGATTTCCAAGAGCGTGGTCGCCCCTTCGCGCGCCAGCGCCAGCGCCGATACCTGCGCGAGGCCGCGTGCGAGCGTCGTCTTACCGGTGCCCGGGGGGCCGGCGAGCACAATGAGCCCGTGCGGCAGCCCCGCAAGGGTGGCGAGCTTGCGCCCGTGTTTGAGCGTGAGCAGCGCCTGCGCGAGCAGCCGCTCCTTGACCCCGGCTGGCACGATGATCGCGTCCCAGTCCTTGTCGTGGTGCTCCGCCGGTAAGGTGTGCAGCGAGAAGACGCCAGGCGGGAGAGCAGGGGCGGGCGCGGCCATCGGCGGAGCCGCTTCAACCTTCCGGCCGTCGATCGTCCGGCCACTCGATCTGCGAGATTTCCTGCATGCTGAGGAGCGTATCCTCCGCCTCCTCGAAAAGCACCAACGGGTCGGTGAGCGCGCGCATGGTTTCCAGGATCGAGTCGAACATGTGGACGCGCACGAGCCGCGCCTCCCCCTTGGGATCGTCGTTGAAGTGCTGGTGCCACAGGAAATGGTCGACCACGATGAGATCGCCTTTTTTCCAGCGGTAGTGCTGCCCGCGGTCCGGAGCGGTGCCCATGAAGCTGTGGCCGTAACCTTCGACGACGTAGAGCCACGCTTCGCCGGGATGGCGGTGCAGCGACTGCGTCTTGCCTGGCGCGAACTGGATCATGACCTGGGTGATGCCCGAGGATTCGCTGCCGATGGCGCGGTCGACCAGGAACTTGGTGCGCGTGCCGCGCGGCGTGGCGAGCAGATCCTGCTCGTCGTAGGGCGTATGGATGCGGCCACCACGTCGTTTCTTGGTTTCCTGAAAAATCCGTCGTCTTCGGCGGGAATATGGATCGTCACCGTCAATACCCGGGCTTGAAGCCGGCGGCGGGGGCAGGTCGCGCACATCCTCGTGCCCTCGGTCTTCGAGCACGCAGAGACCCAGCGTCCAGAGCATCGGCTCGGACGAATAGCTCATGAAGCGGGCGCTCTTCGAGCCGTCGTTGCCGTGTCGGTGCCAGCTCCACGCCGGGATGTGGATCGCGTCCCAAGGCTTCCATTCGAAGCGGCGGCCGTCGATCTCGCTCCAGCCGGAGCCCTCGACGATAAAAAGCTGCGCGTCCCATGAATGGCGGTGGATCGTCGTCACCGTGCCCGGATCGATCTCGTGTACCAGGGCGTCGAGGCAGCGCGTCGGCGACTCGCCGTCCCACCCCATGTAGACGCCGCTTCGCAAACCTCGCGCAGTGCGCTGCAGCGCGACATCTTCGCCGCGGATCACGGTGCGCCGGTTCTTGCGCCACTGCTCGATGAACTCGGCCCGCCGTTTCTTCTGGATGTGGTAATGCGTGACGGCCGTGGTGGTCTTGGTGCTCACGAGGCTGGACCGGCGTTTCCGACGGGGTTTCTCTATATAGAACCGCGTTCTCCTCGGCTCACTTCACCATAGAATAGTGCGAGGGTCAATGAATCGCCCATTGAAATTCATTGCGGGGCTCGTGCTGTGCATCGGAAGCGTGAGCTTCGCCAATGAAGCCGTCTACCGCTATAGCGGCGCCGATCGCGACCGCCGCCTGCTCGAGAACGCGCGCAAAGAGGGGAGCGTCGTCCTCTACACCTCGCTCGCTCCGACCGAATCCGGGCCGCTGGGCCAAGCATTCGAGAAGAAAACCGGGGTGAAGGTCGAGATTTTCCGCACGATCAGCGAGAAGGTCGTGCAGCGCGCCGTGACCGAGGCGCGCGCGCGGCGCTTTGCGGTCGACGTGGTCGAGACCAATGGCCCGGAGATGGAGATTATGGCGCGCGAGAAACTCTTCGCCGATTTCCACTCGCCCCACCTCGCCGACCTGCCGGCAAGCGCGATTCCGTCGCACCGCCA
>DASTCJ010000203.1:0-4889 GCA_035605575.1 Candidatus Methylomirabilota bacterium | reverse complement strand
ATCGCCGAAGGCGCGGCGTCTCGCAGCCGAGCGCGGCGTCGATCTCGGCGGTGTTCGCGGCTCAGGACCGGGCGGCGCCGTGCTGGTCGCCGACGTCCCGGCCGAGATGACGCGCCGGCGCACGGCCATCGAAACGGCACGTCCGACTGGCCCGAGCGTGGGGAACGTCTGGCGCATCATGGCCGAGCGCATGACCGCCAGCTGGACGTCGGCGCCGCATTTCTATCTGGTGCGCGAGGTCGACGTGAGTCGTTTGAAGACGTGGCGCGAGCGGGCGAGCGCACGGAGCGGCGCGCGCATCACCTACACGGACGTGCTGGTCCGTCTGGTGGCGGCGGCGCTCCTCACGCACCCGCGCGTGAACGTGGCGTGGAAGGACGGCGCGATCTTCCAGCACGGCGGCATCGACATCGGCCTCGCGGTGGCGATCGACGACGGCCTCGTCGTCCCCGTGCTCCGCGGCGCCGACACGTTGACGCTCGCCGAGATCGCCGCGCGCCGCGAGGACCTCGTAACGCGCGCGCAGGCCGGCAAGCTGCGCCCGGCCGACATCCAGGGCGGCGGCTTCACCATCAGCAACCTCGGCATGTACGGGGTCGACGCGTTCAACGCCATCGTGAATCCGCCGCAGGCGGCCATCCTCGCCGTCGGCCGTATCGCCGACCGCGTGATGGCGATCGGCGGACAGCCGGCCGTCCGGCCGACGATGGTGCTGACGCTGTCGTGCGACCACCGCGCGCTCGACGGCGCGCGCGCCGCCCAGTTCCTCGGCGCCCTCGCCGATCTCGTCGAAGAGCCGCTCGCGCTTCTCGCCTGAGGCTCAAAGCTCCTTCACGAGGAAGTAGTGCTTGTGACCGGCCGGCATCTCGTCGATCGTGCCGACGATCTTGTATCCGAGGCGTTCGTAGAACCTCGGCGCTTGAAAGCTGTATGTCTCGAGCGTCGCCCGCGTGCAGCCACGCGTCTTCGCCTCGGCTTCGGCGGCCGTCAAGAGGTCGCGGCCCCGTCCCTCGAGCCGCCGCTCGGGCCGCACCCATAAATTGTTTATCTTGAGCCAGCCGGCCCACGTCCACCCACTGACGCCGGCGACGATTCCTTCGGCGTCGCGAACGAAGATGGCGAGCCAGCGCCCGTCGTCCCGCCCGGTCTGCTGGACGTTGTAGCGATAGAGCGCGTCTTCGAGCGCGCGGACATCGGCTGCGTTCGGCTCGTCCTCGATCACGTAACGTGTCGCCATGGAGTGACGCCGCGATGATACTCTGCTCGCCATGGCCATTGCCGACCGGTACGGCCTACCGATCGCCACGCGCTCCGCCGTCGCCGCCGCACGATTCCAGGACGGGATGGACGCCCTGCTGTCGTACGGCGCCGGCGCCGACGACGCGTTCGTGGCGGCGCTTGCGGCCGATGAGGCGCTCGCCGTCGCGCATGCCGGCCGCGCGCTCGTGGCCGTGATGCAGGGCGACGCCATGGCGGCCCGCGACGCCGCCGGCAAGGCGCGCGACACGGTTGCCGACGCCACGCGACGCGAGCGCCAGCACGTCGAGGCGCTCAGCGCGCTTGTCGCCGGCGACACCGTCCGTGGGCTGGCGCTCGTCGACGCGCACGTCGCGGAATTTCCGCGCGACGCGCTGCTCGTGAACCAGGCGAGCAGCGCCATCGGCTTCGCCGGGGCCGCCGATCGCGAGACCCGACGGATGGCGTTCCTCGAGCGGCTGGCTCCCGCCTATGGCGACGACTGGTGGTTCGAGTCCGCGCTCGCGTTCACGTATCACGAGGTCGATCGCTTCGAGGAGTCGCGACGCCTCTCCGAGCGCTCGCTCCGTCAGTATCCGGGCAACGCCAACGCCAGTCACAACCTCGCTCACATCAGCTTCGAGACGCTCGACACCGACGCCGGTGCTGCGTTTCTCAACGCGTGGCTGGCGAGCTACGACCGCCGTGGACCGTTCCACTGTCACCTTGCATGGCATCTCGCTATGTTCGAGCTGCACCGCGGCCGCTACGCGGAGGCCCTCGCGGTCTTCGAGCGCGACATCGTCCGCTCCGTGAATCCGCGCCTGGCGATGATCGACGGCGCCGCGTTGCTGTGGCGCTTCCATCTCGACGGCCACCCCCACGCGCCCGAGCATTGGCGCTCGCTGAGCGACCTGGCCGCGCGCGTCTCCCGGCCGGGCTTCGTGTTCGGCGAGGTCCATGCCGCCATGACGTACGCCGCGTGCGGCGACGACGGCGCGCTGGCGAAGCTGCTCGACGGGCTCCAGCGCCTCGACGCGGCCGGCCATCCGATCGCGGGCCCGGTCGTCGTGCCCCTCGTGCAGGGCATCGCCGCGTTCGTGGTGGGCGATCACGCCGGCGCGCTACGCAACCTCGAGCCGGTGGCGGCCGACTTCCATCGCATCGGCGGCAGCCACGCCCAGTGGGAGCTCTTCGAGGAGACGATGGTCGTGTGCTACCTGGCCCTCGAGCGCTACGACGACGCGACGCGGCTGGTGCGCCGCCGACTCGAACGCCGCGCCTCGCCGCGCGACCGGCGCTGGCTCGAGCGCGCCGCGGTCTAGTCGACGCCCGTCAGCCGGAGCTCGTCGGCGCGCGACTTCTTCGTCCGGCAATCGGGCGCGCAAGCGGAGACGATCCAGGGTGCGAAGACATTCCGTTGCGGTCAGGGCGCTTGCCCCGCCGATACGGATCGATGTCCACTCGCGGGGTCGCCCGGCTGCCCCATCGACGTAGGCGATCAGCGGTGCGATTGTCGCTCTTCGGCGAGAAGGTCAAGGATGTTCAGTTTGAGGACAATGCGGGCGATCGGCGTGTCCCGATCCAGGACGGTGAGCGTCCGACCGCGCCGCACCGCCCGCAGGTGCTCGCTGAGCCGCGCCTTGAGATCCCCGATTCGAACCTCGTCCATGACCAGATCATAGTGATGAGTGGTCACGTCGTCGACATGTGAGAACTCCGCTACACTTGCGGCCGTGATCTTCCTCGTCCGCCACGGAGAGACCGCGGGCAACGCCGCGCGCATCGTGCAGCGCCCCGACATGCCGCTTTCGCCGCGCGGGATCGCTCAGGCGGAGCGGCTCGCCCGGCGGCTGGCCCGCGAGGGCGTGGCCCGCATTGTCTCGAGCGATCTCGCGCGCGCGCGGCAGACGGCGGAGGCGCTCGCGCGCGTGACCGGCGCGCCGCTCGGCTTCGAGGCCTTGCTGCACGAGCGGAATTTTGGAGACATCCGCGGTACCGCGTACGCCGAGCTCGGCTTCGACATGTTCGCGCCCGACTACGCACCGCCGAACGGCGAGACATGGGCGGTGTTCCACGCGCGCGTCGATCGTGCGTGGGCACGCCTGCAGGCGCTGGCGACGGCCACCGACGGTAATCTTGCCGTGGTGACGCACGGTCTCGTGTGTCGCTCGCTGGCCGGCCGGCATCTGGAGCTGCCCGAAGGTCTCGTGGCGCCCGAGCGCTGGGAAAATGCCTCGGTCACGGTGGTCACGTGCCCGGCCCCGTGGCGTGTGACCCTGATGAACTGCATCGCGCACCTCGGCGACCTGGAGGCGGCGCCCGCCGCCTCCGGAGTCGCCTGACAGCCGGACCGCCTACACGAAGAGGTGCGGGTGGAAGCCGTTACGCTCCGTGCCGAACGGATCGCGGCTCCGCGTCTCCGCCCATCGCGTGACGACGAGCAGCGCCACGTAGCCGACCGCAGCTCCCAGCGCCACTGGGCGCCAGCATGACACGGTGCGCTTCACTGTCCATGCGAGCATGTCGTCCGCCTTTCCAGGGGATGGACGGCGCGTGAAGTCACGCGGACGGGAGCCATCGCAAGCCCGGTGCCGATGCTCGAAGACGTGTCGTGGTGCGCCTTTGCAGGACGGGCGTGGCGCTGGCTGGTCACTCTCGTTTCGGTCGCGACGAGGCGGCCGGTCCCGAATTGCTCAGCGGGCGGCTATACTGCGGGGCCAATCCAGACAGGGGAGACGCCCGATGATCAGGCACACGCCCGCATACAAGCACATCGCCTCCGGACTGCGTTTCCCGGAAGGGCCCGTTGCGATGCCGGACGGCTCGGTCATCCTCGTGGAGATCGAGCGGCGCACGCTGACGCGCGTGTCGCCCGAGGGCAAGATCAGCGTCATCGCCATGCTCGGCGGCGGCCCGAACGGAGCCGCCATGGGTCCGGGCGGCAAGATCTACGTCACGAACAACGGCGGGCTGAAGTTCGTCGAGCGTCCGGGACGGCTATTCCCCGTGCTGCAGGCGGAAGACTACACGGGCGGGAGCATCCAGGTCGTGGATCTGGAGACGGGCAAGGTCGAGACGCTCTACGATCGCTGCGACGGCCAGCGGCTGCGCGGGCCGAACGATCTGGTGTTCGATCGCGCCGGCGGCTTCTGGTTCACGGATCTCGGCAAGACGCGCGACCGCGACAGCGATCGCGGCGTCGTCTACTACGCCAAAGCCGACGGCTCGAGCATCAAGGAGGCCATCTTTCCGCTCGAGCGTCCCAACGGCATCGGCCTCTCCCCGGATGAGCGCACCCTCTACGTGGTGGAGACGCCGACGGCGCGTTGCTGGGCGTTCCGGCTCTCCGGGCCGGGGCAGATCGAGTCGGCCAACGGTCCCTATCGCGGCGAGAAGGGCACCGTCGTGATCGGCCTCGGCGGCTATCAGATGTTCGACTCGCTGGCCGTCGACGGCGACGGCCACATCTGCGTGGCCACCTTGATCACGGGCGCGGTGAGCGACATCTGGCCGGACGGCACCCGCGTCGATCAGTACGTGCTCCCGGACATGATGGTGACGAACGTCTGCTTCGGCGGCCGCGACCTGCGCACGGCGTATGCAACGCTCTCGATGGGCGGCACCCTCGTCTCGTTCGAGTGGCCGCGGCC
>DASTCJ010000176.1:0-27709 GCA_035605575.1 Candidatus Methylomirabilota bacterium | reverse complement strand
CGAAGTACACGCGCCCGAGGGCGGCCGCAAGCGCCAGATCGTCGGGCGCGCGCTCGGAGGCGCTGCGGTAGAGCGCGATCATGCGGCTCGGCCGCGCCTGCTCGCGGTACGCCCGCTCGAGTCGCGCGAGCAGCGGCAGCGCGGGTTGCGTTTCCACCGCGCGCTCCCACGTGCGCAGCGCCTCGCGCGAATCGCCCACCGCCTCGTACGCGTCGCCGAGCGCCACCACGGCCGGCGTGAACGTGGGGTCCGCGCGCATTGCGGCCTTGAAATGGCCCACCGCGCTGGCGGCCTCGCCGCGTGCGAGCTCCAGCCGGCCGAGCTCGTAATATTCGACGGCGAGCCAGGCGGCCTCGGCCGCGCGGTCCGCCGGCGGCGCCAGCGCCATCAGCTGCTGCTGCACGGCGATGGCCTCGTCCCAGTGTCGGGCATCGACGGCGAGATCGCGGAGCTCGTGCAGGGCACCACGATGCGCGGGCCAGCGCTGCGCGACGTGGCGAAAGAGCGTACGGGCCTCATCCAGGCGCCCGGCGCGCTGCGCTTCTTGCGCGTGCTGCATGGCCTCTGCCGCTTGCGGATCGTGGTCGCCGCTCGCGGGAGGACGCTCGACACCGAGCGCGCGCAGCGCGCGGTGCGCGAACTCGGCGAGCGTGGCAAGCGAGGGACGGGACGTGGCGGACATCGCTGGAGACGGTGCCGGGCCGGCAATGGCCAGAACGCGCGCGACTAGCCGGCGGCCATCCGCTCCTCCTGCTCGATCGCGCGCTGACACTCGATGCAGTAGCGCGCGAAGGGCAGCGCTTCGAGCCGCTTCTCCGAGATCTCCTCGCCGCAGCGCTCACAATTGCCGAACGAGCCATCGTCGATCTTCTGCAAGGCGGAGATCACATCGCGCAAAAGACGACGGTCGCCGTTGCCGAGCTCGAAGAAGAACTCGCGCGTGTAGGCGGTGTTCGCCTGGTCGCCGAGGTCCTTGATTGAATCGTCTTCCTGGTCCTTCACATAGAGCGCCGTGCGCCCGACCTCTTCCGAAAGCTGGCGGTGCTTCTCGACGAGACGCTTCTTGAACTGCGCGACTCGATCTTTTCGCATCGAGCGTTTACCCCCAAGGCGCCGGTCGTGCGGCAGAATTTCCGTACGCTAGCATGCAGCGTCGGAGGGCGCAAGACAGTCGGGGCCACCGTCACACGCCGTCGACAGGAATCGACGGTGCGTCGCCCCAGAGCCGCTCGAGGGCATAGTACGCGCGCGTGTCGGCCAGGAAGACGTGCATCAGGACGTCGCCGTAGTCGAGCAGTACCCAGCCGCTCTCGGCCTGTCCCTCGGCGTGGAGCGGGCGCACGCCATCCTCCTTCAGCTCTTCGCGGATGGCGTCGGCGATCGTTTTCACGTGCGGGGCCGACCGGCCGCTGCAGACGAGGAAGTAGTCGGTGACGGTGGACACACCCTGCACGTCGAGCACAGTCAGGTCGACGGCCTTCTTGTCGAGCGCCGCGCGGGCGGCCCGACGCGCCTTGTGCTCGGCCGACGGCCGTGGCGTCACACCGCGGCCTCCCGGTAGAGTCGGTGAGCGGCGATGTAGTCGGCCACCGCCGGCGGCAGTCGAAAGGCGAGCGAGCGTCCCTCGCGCACGCGGCGTCGCAGCTCGGAGGCGGAGATCGGCATCGAGGCGGCGCGCGACACGATCACGCCGCGCTCGGGCACGGCGCCATCCGCGTCGACGTGCGTGAAGCCGCCCTCGACGCCGATCTCGCGCAGCACCTTCTGCGCCGCCTCGCTGTCGGCGTCGAAGGGGCTGCCCACCCGCGGCACGATCACCAGCCGGGCAAGCTGCGCCACGCGCCGAGGGTCGCGCCACGACAAGAGATCGAGGAACGTCTCCGAGCCGACGATCAGGAACAGCCGCTCAGCAGGCCGCGCGAGCGCCGCCAGCGTGTCGACGGTGTAGGACGGTCCGGGCCGCATGAGCTCCACGTCCGACACCTCGAAGCCACGATGTCCCGTCGTCGCCAGCCGCACCATGGCCAGCCGGTCCGCCGGCGGCGCCAGCCGGGCGGGATCCTTGTGAGGCGGATGCTTGGCCGGCACGAACAGCACGCGATCGAGACGGAGGATCTCCAGGAGATCGTCGGCCAGCAGGAGGTGACCGTAGTGGATGGGATTGAACGACCCGCCGAACACCGCGGTGCGGGTCAACCTAGTCCCGCACCTGGCCGTCGCCCTGCACGACGAACTTCGTCGTGGTCAGCGCGCGCACGCCGACGGGCCCGCGGGCGTGCACGCGCGAGGTGGAGATGCCCATCTCGGCGCCCATGCCGAACTGGTGACCGTCGAGCAGACGCGGTGACGCGTTCACCAGCACGCCGGCCGCGTCGACCTCGCGCGCGAACCGTCGGGCGCGGGCGAGATCGTTCGTCACGATGGCCTCCGCGAGACCCGTGCCGTGGCGGCGGATGTGCGTCATCGCCTCGTCCAGACCGTCGACCACACGGATGGCGAGCACGAGATCGAGATATTCCTCGTCCCAGTCGGCCTCGGTGGCCGGACGCGCGGCGGGAACCAGCGCCAGTGTGCGCGGACAGCCGCGCAGCTCGACGCCGGCGTCGACGAGCCGAGCCGCCGCCGTCGGCAGAAAGCGCGACGCGACCGGCGCGTCGACCAGGAGCGTTTCGAGCGCATTGCAGACCGATGGCCGGTGCGTCTTCGCATTCAGGACGATGGCCGTCGCCATCTCGAGGTCGGCCGCGGCATCGACGAAAACGTGGACGACACCCTTGTCGTGCTTCAGCACGGGCACGCGAGAGCGTTCGGCCACCCAGCGAACGAACTCCTCACCGCCGCGCGGGATCACGAGGTCCAGATAGCGGTCCTGCTCCAGCATGAGCGCCACCGCCTCGCGATCGGTGACGTCGAGGAACTGAATGGCATCGGGCGGCGCGCCGGTCTTCTCCAGGGCCTTGGCCAACACGGTGGCGAGCAGCGTATTGGAGGTGATCGCCTCGCTGCCGCCGCGCAGCAGCACGGCGTTCCCGGACTTGACGCAGAGACCCGCGGCATCCGCGGTGACATTCGGCCGCGACTCGTAGATGAACCCGATCACGCCGAGCGGCACGGCGACACGCGAGATCTCGATGCCGTTGGGCCGCCGCCACGACTCGACGATCGTCCCGACGGGGTCGGCGGAGGCGGCGATCTCGCGCAGCCCCTGCGCCATCTGCTCGATGCGCGCCTCGGTGAGGGTGAGACGATCGACGAAGGCACGCGTGAGTCCTTTCGTGCGCGCGCGTTCGACATCCAGCCGGTTGGCCTCCAGCAGCGCCGCCGACTTCTCCTCGAGCGCGCGCGCCATCTGCGCGAGCGCCTCATCCCTCACCCGAGTGCTGCACAGGGCGAGCGCATCGGCCGCCCGCCGCGCCGCCCGGGCCTTGCTTTCGACCAGCTCCCTGAGGCTCATGTGCCCTCTACTATATGACGTGGCGCTCCGACGAGGCGCGTCGTCACCCCCGGCCGTTTCCGGTGCGCCGAGGACACCATGGCTCGCGTCGCCGACGGACCTCAGAGAAGCACCAGATTGTCGCGGTGAATCACCTCGTCGAAGCTCTTGTAGCCGAGCCGCTGCGCGATCTCGCGCGTCTTGGCGCCCTGGATCCGGCGCAGCTCGTGGGCGTCGAAGTTCACGAGTCCGCGCGCGAACTCGCGACCACCGCCGTCGCCGAGGAGCGCGACGACCTCGCCCGCGGCGAAATCGCCTTCGATCTTCGCGACACCCGACGGCAACAAGCTCTTGCCGAGCCGGGTCAGGGCGTCCTGCGCGCCGGCATCGACGGTGAGCCGCCCCTGTGGTGCCACCGCGAAGGCGATCCAGCGCTTGCGTGCGCCGAGCCGATCGGCCTTCGGAGCGAAGTAGGTTCCCGCCGGCTCGCCCTTGAGAATCCGGCCCAGCACGCCCTGCTTGCGACCGCTCGCGATCACCATCGGCACGCCGGCCGCCGCCGCCTTCTGCGCGGCCTGGAGCTTCGTCGCCATACCGCCGACCGAGCCGCTGCCCGCACCGCCCCACACGAGCCGCTCGATGTCCTCCGTGATCGTCTCGACGGTGTCGAGCTTCGTCGCGTTCGCGTCGGTCGCCGGATCGCTCGTGTAGAGCCCATCGACGTCGGTGAGCAGCACGAGCAGGTCGGCGTCGATCAGCGAGGCGACGAGCGCGCTCAGGTTGTCGTTGTCGCCGACCTTGATCTCCTCCACCGCCACCGTGTCGTTCTCGTTCACAACCGGCAGCACGCCGAACTGCAGGAGCGCGAGCAGCGTGTTGCGGGCGTTCAGGTAGCGGGCGCGGTCGGCGATGTCGTGCGCGGTCAGCAGCACCTGGCCGACTGGCACGCCGTGACGCTTGAAGGCGTGCTCGTAGTGCCACATGAGCGCCGACTGGCCGACGGCGGCCGCCGCCTGCTTCTCGGGGATCGAGCGCGGCCGCTCGGCGAGCGCCAGCCGCGCCATCCCGGTGGCGATGGCGCCGGAGCTCACCAGCACGACCTCGCGGCCGTCGCGGACCGCGGCGATGTCGACGGCGAGCGCGGCAATCCGGTCCGGATCCGGACCGAGCGTGGGCTGCGTGATCAGCCCGGTGCCGACCTTCACCACCAGCCGGCGGACGCGGCCTAGCTGGCGGCGCGCAGCCATCCGGTGCTGTCCAGCCGCGCGGCGATGGCGCGAATGAGCTCGGTGAGACCGCGTCCCGTCGCGGCCGAGATCACGAGGAAGGGGACGCCGGCATCGACGCAGCGGCGGCGCACGGCCTCGACAGCCGCCGCGCGCTCGGGCGCGACGCCGTCCAGAAGATCGGCCTTGTTGACGACGACGATCTGCGAACGCGCGGCCAGCTCCGGCGAGTACGCCGCGAGCTCGGCATCGATCGCGTCGAGATCCTCGCCGATGTCGCGACCGGTGTTCGGATCGGGATCCAGCAGGTGCACGAGCACACGGGTGCGCTCCGTGTGGCGCAGGAACTGGTGGCCGAGCCCCTTGCCCTCGGCCGCCCCCGGGATGAGGCCCGGCAGGTCGGCGATCACGAACGAGCGATCGCCATCGGTGCGCACGATCCCGAGCGTGGGCGCGAGCGTCGTGAACGGATAGTCGGCGATCTTCGGCTTCGCCGCCGAGAGCCGCGAGACGAGCGTCGACTTGCCGGCGTTCGGAAAGCCGACCACGCCGACGTCGGCCAGCATCTTGAGCTCGAGATGGAGCCAGCGCTCCGGTCCGGGCCGACCGAGATCCGCGCGCCGCGGTGCCTGGTTCGTCGACGAGGCGAAGCGCGCGTTGCCACGGCCGCCGCGCGCGCCGCGAATGGCGAGCACGCGCTGACCGCGCTCGGTCAGGTCGCCGAGCACCTCGCCGGTGTCGCGGTCGGTCACCGTGGTCCCGATCGGCACGCGCAGCACGAGGTCATCGCCGCTGGCGCCGGCGCAGTTGTTGCCCTGACCGTGGTGGCCGCGGGGCGCGTGATAGTGACGCTGATAGTGGAAGTCGAGCAGCGTGCCGAGCGCGGGATCCGCTTCGAGGTACACCGAGCCGCCATCGCCGCCGTCACCACCGTCGGGGCCGCCGCGCGGAACGTACTTCTCGCGGCGGAAGCTCACGCAGCCGGCGCCCCCGTCGCCGCCCTTGACGAAGATGTCGATCTCGTCGACGAACATCTCGGTGTCCGCGGGCCGGGAGCGCCCGCGTGGGCGTCAGGCCGGGCTGGTGACGATACTCACGTAGCGGTTGTCGCCTCGGCGCTCGAACCGCACGTAGCCATCGATCTTCGCGAACAACGTGTCGTCCGATCCGAGGCCGACGTTCAAGCCCGGATGAAACCGCGTCCCGCGCTGGCGGACGAGAATGCTGCCCCCGGTGACGAACTGGCCGCCGAAGCGCTTGACGCCCAGCATCTGGGGGTTCGAGTCGCGACCGTTACGGGAGCTGCCGACACCTTTCTTGTGAGCCATTGCCTCTAGACCTCGATGTTCGTGATGCGGACGCTCGTCACCGCCTGCCGATGGCCGCGATGACGGCGATAGTTCTTCCGTCGCTTGAACTTCACGATCTCCACCTTGCGACCGCGGCCTTGCGTGACCACCTCGCCGGAGACGCGCGCCTTGGCGACCTTGTCGCCGGAAAGCACCTCGCCGTCGCGGTTCACGAACAGGACGGAGCGGAACTCCACGGCCGCGCCCTTGTCGCCGGCCACCTTCTCGACCGCGATGACCTTCCCCGGCGTCACGCGGTACTGTTTTCCCCCCGTCGCGATCACGGCTTCCATGCGCTTGCTACCTTCCCTGAGTCGTTGAGTAACGGCCGTTTATAAGACCACAGAGCCCGCGAGCGCGTCAACTCGCCGGGACGCCCATGTAGTCGGCAAGCTGCTTGCGCACGAACAGCCGCGAGCGGTGCACGCGCGACTTCACGGCCGGCAGGCTGATGCCGAGCGTCTCCGCGATGTCGGGGTTCGAGAGGCCCTCGACGTCGTGCATCACGAGCGCGGTGCGATAGTCCGGCGGCAGCTCGTCGATCGCCCGCTGCAGCACCTCGCGCAGCTCGCCGGTGAGCGCCTGCTCGTCGACGCGCGACGACCAGTCCGCCATCGGCTCGAAGTGGCGACCGTCGTCGTCCAGCGCCGGCAGCACGTCCTCGAGCGAGATCTCCTTGGCCTTGGCTCGCCGCGTACGCAGCTTCTGGTAGGCGGCGTTGGCGGCGATCCGGTAGAGCCAGCTGCCGAACGCCGACTCGCCCTTGAACGTGTGGATCTTCCGCGCGGCCGTCCACAGCGCGTCCTGCGCCGCCTCCTCGGCATCTTCCTTCAGCCCCGTGATGCGCATCGCGAGCCGATAGACACGGTCACCGAAGCGGTCGACGAGCTGCTCTGCCGCGTCGGGATCGTCACGGCGGAGCGCTTCGACCAGCTCGGCGTCGGCGTCGACGCGCGGACCTGGCGAGACCGTCATGAGCGCACCTCGTGCAGCGCCAGATAGCGCTTCAGCTCGGCCACGCACTGCTCCATCATCCGGATGTCCTTCGAAACCTTGGCAAGCAGGATCGCCCCCTCGAGCGAGGCGACCACGAATCGCGCGATCGCCTCGGGGTCGGAGCCGCGCGAGAGCTCACCGCGCTCTCGCGCCGACTCCAGCACGGTCGCCAGCCGCGCCTGCCAGGCCATGAAGAGCGTGGCCAGCCGCGTCCGGAATCCCTCGTGCACGTCCGACAGCTCGGAGGCGAGGTTGCCCATCACGCAGCCACCGACGCAATTGCGCTCGCGCTGCGCCTCCAGCACGCGATCGAGGAAGCAGCGGATCTGGCTCAGCGGCGCCGTCGTCGCGTCGGCGAAGCACGGCTCCAGCGTTCGCTCGAGGAACCCGTCGACGATCTTGTCGAGGATGGCGTGACCGAGATCTTCCTTGCTCTTGAAGTGGTAGTAGAAGTTGCCCTTGCCGACGCCGCTCTCGCGCAGCACGTCGTCGAGCGCCGTGGCGTTGTAGCCGTGCACGTGGATTAGCCGTATCGCCGCCGCGATAACCGCCTCCCGCGTGCTCCTCCCATCCCGGGCCCGCGGCACTACCGTACTAGTCTTCATCGTCATAATCTGTACCAACCAGTCGGTACAGTACCCTACCCGACGCTTCCCCACCGGTCAAGCGTTCGGTCGATACGAGCCGCCGGCGCCCGTCGAGCGGCCGCTTTCGAGCGCGGGCTTCGCCCGCGCAATCCTGGTTCGGGGGGAGGCATCGGAGGGGGCCACCGAGGCCCCCTCCGAATCTAAAAGAGCGGCGCCGCCACCCGCAGTGCCGCCATCACGACCGGCTTCGGATAGACGCCGAGGACGAGGATCCCGAGCACACAGAGCACAACGGACACGGCGAGCGCAGGGGCGACCTTGACGGCTTCGGTCCGTGACGCCGGCTCGATGTACATACTCTTGGCAATCAGCAGGTAATAGAAGAGCGCGACCACGGTCAGGATGGCGCCGACGAGGACGAGCCAGTACAGGCCGCGCTCGGCGGCAGCCCAGAACACGTAGAGCTTCGCCCAGAAGCCGGCCACGAACGGAATGCCGCCGAGGGAGAGCAGGAACAGCAGCATGGCCAGCGCCAGGAGCGGCGACCGCTGGGAAAGTCCGCGGAAAGCCGACGTCGACTCCGACCCCTCGGATCGCGCCACCGCCTCGACCACGAGGAACGCTCCCATGTTTCCGAACACGTATGCGACCAGATAGAAGAGGACCATGGCCGTTCCGGACGCGGAGGCGGCGGCGATGCCAACCAGCATGTATCCGATCTGCGCGATACCCGAGTACGCGAGCAGTCGCTTGGCGTTCTTCTGCGGCAACGCCATCAGGTTCCCCGCGAGCATCGTGGCCGTGGCCAGGGCCGCCGCCGCCGCGCCCCACACCCCGGCACGATCCCCGACACCTTCGAAATAGATGCGGAACAGCGCCACGAAGCCGGCGGCCTTCGGCGCCACGCTGAGCCACGCGACGAACGGCGTCGAGGCGGCTTCGTACGTGTCCGGCACCCACATATGAAAGGGAAACGCCGCGATCTTGAACGCCACGCCCGTCAGCACGGCGAGGAGCCCGAGTGTGAGCCACGGATCCGCGGGCGCCTTGGCGATGATGGCCAGGCTCGTGCTGCCCGTCGCCCCGTACACGAAGGAGAATCCGTAGACCATCACCGCCGACGACACGGAGCCGACCAGGAAGAACTTCAGCGACGCCTCGAGCGCCTCGGGCGCGCGCTTGGCGAAGCCCGCCAGGACGTAGAGCGGAATCGACATCAGCTCGAAGGCGAGGAACAACAGGACGATGTCGCGGGCGGAGGCGAGGGTGAGCATCCCGAGCAGCGAGGTGAGCATCAGCAGATGATATTCGGCGCTGCGCCGGGTGAACTGCGGCGAGCCCAGTCCGGCAAGGATCCCGATGAAGGTGGCCGCCAGGAAGACGCGCTTGACGAACAGCGCGAGGCCGTCCTGAACGAACATGCCGCCGAGCGTCGCGCCAGACGGCCGCAGGAGCATGGCCAGCACGCCGAGCAGAAGCACGCCGGCGGCGGCGACGATCCCGATCACGCGGCGGTCACGGGCCGGCCCGAAGAGCCCGATGGCGAAGACCACGAGCATCAGCGCGCCGGTGCCGAGCTCGAGGACGAGCGGCGGCACGCTCACGGCTCGACGATCCGTGACAGCAGCGGCACGGTCGCGGTGTCGACCGGCCCCAGCGCGATCCCTGGCGCCACGCCGAAGAGGACGAGCACGGAGACGAGGATGACGATGGCCACCCACTCCGTGCCCCGCGCGTCCTCCAGATGGTGGAAGTGCGGCGACGGAGGTCCCCAGAAGATCTGCTTGGTCACCCGGAGCACGTAGACGGCAGTCAGGAAGGTCCCGGCCACCGCGGGCACCAGCCACCAGCTGTAGGCCGACCGCCACGCGCCCATGAACGTCAGGATCTCGGCGACGAATCCCGACGTGGCCGGCAGGCCGAGCGACGAGAGACCGCCGACGGTGAAGGCGGTGGCCACACCGGGCATCACGCGACCGAAGCCACCCATCTTGCCGATCTCCCGCGAGTGCGCCTTCTCGTAGACGAGCCCCACGAGCGCGAAGAAGAGGCCCGTCATCACGCCGTGCGCGAACATCTGGAACACCGAGCCGTTGAGACCGGCCTCGGTCAGCGTCGCCGCGCCGAGCATGACCAGGCCCATGTGCGACACGGACGAGTAGGCGATGACGTACTTGAGGTCGACCTGGGCCATCGCGGACAGCGCGCCGTAGACCACGTTGATGCAGGCGACGCCGCCCACCAGCCACGCGAGGTCGGCCGCCCCCTCGGGCAAGAGGCCCATGCCGAGGCGGACGACCCCGTAGGCGCCGAGCTTCATCAGCACGCCGGCGTGCAGCATGGACACGGCCGTCGGTGCGGAGGCGTGGCCGTCCGGCGACCAGGTGTGCAGCGGCCAGATGCCGGCCAGGATCCCGAACCCGATGTAGAAGGCCAGGAACACCCAGCGCTGCAGGCTCGGATCCAGGGCCGCGCCCTCGAAGTCGAGGAAGGAGAACGACGCGGTGCCGGCGCTCACGTAGAGGGCGAAGATCCCGACGAGGATGAAGGCGGAGCCGAAGAGCAGATAAAGCGTCAGCTTCATGGCCGCGTATTCCTTCGATCCGACCCCCGTCTCGCGGAACGCCCATGCGAACAGTCCGCGCGGACGCACCTCGCCGCTCGAGCCCCAGATTCCGATGAGCAGGTACATCGGCAGCACGGCCAGCTCGTAGAAGAGGAAGAAGACGAACAGGTCGAGCGAGACGAATACGCCGTAGACGCCGGTGACGAGGGCGAGCAGCAGCGCGTAGAACTCCTGACTGCGCGAGGCCACCGTCCACGAGGCGAAGACGCCGGCGAAGATGATGATGGACGTCAGCAGCACCATGAGCAGGCTGATGCCGTCGATGCCGAGCTCGTAATTGATCCCGAGCGGCGGCACCAGCGAGAGCTTCTCGTAGAACTGGAAGTTCGTGCCCTGAAGCGCCGCCTCACGGTCGTACGCGACGTAGACGCCGAGCGAGAGCACCGTGGAGATCGCCGTGGTGACGGTGGCGATGATCCGCACGGCCAGCGGTCGGCGACGCGCGACGAACATGATCAGCACGGCGCCGATGAACGGCATCCAGGTGATGACCGAGAGCACCGGGAAGCGACTCACCTCGCCCGGGGCCTCACGGACTCACGAGGTGCGCCCACACCAGCAACAGCAGGACGCCGAAGGCCACGCCGTAGACGTAATCCTGCGGCTGGCCCGTCTGCAGCCGGCGCAGCGTGTCGCCGGCGCGCAGCGCGGCGGCGCTGAAGACATTGAGGACGCCGTCGACGACGTAGCGGTCGATCCAGCCGATCGTCCGCGAGAGGCCGAGCAGGACGATGCGATAGAGGCCCGCGTACACGATGTCGAGGCCGTAGCGGCGACGGGCCATGAAGTCGATCGGCCCGAGCGCGGCGGCGAGGCGCGAGGGCGCGATGATGTCGCGTTGATAGGTGGCCCAGGCGAGGGCGATCCCGGCGGCCGCGAGCAGCATCGAGACCCACGGCAGCCACCCCGGCGCCTCGCCGTGATGGCCACCCAGCGCCAGCGTCACGCCGTAGACAACGGTGACCGCGGCCAGCAGCCGGCACACGCCGTCCATCGCCAGCGGAACGCCGTGGCCCTCCGCGTGGCCGTGCGCGCGGCCGAAGAAGACCAGGAACACCGCGCGGAACATGTAGAACGCCGTCAGCAGCGACGTCACCGCGAGCATGAGGAACGGCAGCCGGAACCCGCCGTTCAGGACGGCGGCCAGGATCGCTTCCTTGGAGAAGAACCCGGGAAAGGGCGGAATGCCGGCCAGCGCCAGCGTGCCGACGAGGAAGGCGACGCCCGTCCACGGCCGTCGCGCGAAGAGTCCTCCCATGCGGAACATGTCGTTGGTGTGAAAGACGTGGATCACCACGCCCGCGCCGAGGAATAGCAGCGCCTTGAACACGCCGTGCGTCAGCAGGTGGCCGAAGCTCGCGTGATAGTCGCCCGCCCCCGAGGCCGCCATCATGTAGCCGAGCTGCGAGACGGTCGAGTACGCGAGCACGCGCTTGATATCCGTCTCGACGCACGCCATCGTCGCCGCCAGCAACGCCGTGAACGCACCGATCCAGCAGATGAGGCGCAAGACGTCCGGCGTGAGCGCGAAGAGCGGAAACGCGCGCGCGACCATGTAGACGCCGGCGGTGACCATGGTCGCCGCGTGGATCAGCGCCGACACCGGCGTCGGCCCTTCCATCGCGTCCGGAAGCCAGACGTGCAGCGGAAACTGCGCGGACTTGCCGACGGCGCCCAGATAAATCAGGAACATGATCGTGGTGAGGTTCGGCACCGCCGCCAGCACGCCGCTGTCGGCGAGCCCGTAGAGTGTCCAGAAGTCGAACGTGCCGGTGGCGGCCCACAGCATCACGATGCCGGCCACGAAGCCGAGATCGCCCAGCTTCGTGATCCAGAACGCCTTGACGGCGGCCCGCGCGGCCGACGGCCTGTCGTACCAGAAGCCGATCAGCAGGTAGGAGCAGACACCGACGAGCTCCCAGAAGACGAACATCTGCAAGAAGCCCGGAGCCAGCACCAGGCCGAGCATCGAGAAGGCAAACAGCGACTGGTAGGCATAATAGCGCCCGAGCGAGGGCCGCGGCTCGTCGTGCAGATAGGCGTACGAGTACACCTGGACAAGGAATGAGATGAAGGTGACGAGCACGCACATCGGCAGGGCGAGATCGTCGACCATGACGCCCACGGTCGCCATCGGTCCGCCATCGCCGGGAATCCACGACCACGTGGCCGACGGGTTGGGCGGCGGTCCATCGAGCGGCAGCCGCGCAGACTGCCACATGGTCACGGCCGCCGCGAGCGCGCCGCCGATGGCGGCGACCGACAGCGCAGCCGCCGCCCGCCCGCTCCGGCGCAGCGGAGCAATCACGCCGATGAGCAGGAAGCTCGCGGCGGGTAGGCCGAGGACGAGGAGCGCGAGCGCCGGCGAGCCGACGTGCATCGGCTAGCCTCGCAGCAGATCGAGGTGATCGGCCTCGATGGTCCGCCGCACGCGGAAGATGGCGATGACGATGGCGAGTCCCACCGCCACTTCGGCCACCGTGATGGCGATCGTGAGCATCGTGAAGACCAGTCCGCCGATGTCGGCGCGAAACCGCGCGAACGCCACGAGATTGATGTTGACCGCGTTCAGCATCAGCTCGATGCCGAGCAGGATGCCGACGGCATTGCGCCGCGTGAGCACGCCGAAGAGACCGATGGCGAACACGAGCGCCGCCAGTATGAGGTACGCGGTCAGCGGCACCTAATCTTCCGCGCGCGCGAAGTAGAGCGCGCCGAGCAGGGCGACCACCAGCAGCACGGCCAGGAGCTCCAGCGCCAGGGCGAACGGCCCGAGCAGCGCGCGCCCGAGGGCCTGCATCTGCTCGCCGCCCACGGCCGCCGGCGCCGCCGGCACCGCGCGCTGGATCACGAAGCCGCTGACGCCGACGAAGACGGCGAGGGCCAGCACGGCGCCGTTGAAGACGTAGCGGCTGGACTGCCGGATCGATTCGCCCACCAGCCGCTCCGTCAGCATGATCGCGAAGACCACGATGGTGACCACGCCGCCGGCGTACAGCAGCAGCTGGACGCCGAACAGAAACGGCGAATCGAGGAGCCAGAACAGCGCCCCGGTGGCGACGAGCGCCGCCGGCAGATAGAGGACCGCGGCGTGGAACAGGTTCGGGCTGAGCACCACGCCGAGACTGCCGCCGACCAGCACCAGCGCCATCAGCCAGAAGCCGACGGTCTCGGCCATTACGGATTTGCCGTCGGGGCGCCTTCGGCGGCCTCCGGCGCTCGACGCTCGGCGGGAGCTCCGGCGGGCGCCTTGGACGGCTTCGGCGGCGCCTGCATGTCCCGCAGGCGATTGCCGGTGGCCCACGACGGCTGATAGGTCAGCCCGAGCGCGTGCAGGCGGTCCTTGTCGAGCAGCAACTCCCGGCGATCGGCGGTGGCGAGATCGAAGGACCGCAGCATCACGATGGCGTCGGTCGGGCAGACCTGCACGCACAGCTCGCAGAACTCGCAGGAGTAGAGCTCGAGCGTAAACGTCTTCGCCCAGTTGCGCTTCTCCGCCTTCAGCATCTCGACCTTGATCACCTGCGGCGGGCAGATGTACTCGCACAACCGGCAGCCGATGCAGTTCTCCTCGCCCGTCTCGCGATCGTAGGTGAGAGCGAGGATCCCGCGGAAGCGCTCGGGATAGACGCGCTTGACCGTGGGATAGCGCACGGTGATCGGCCGGCGGAACAGGTTCTTGAAGGTCACGCCCATCGCGCGGCCGACCGCGCGCGCGAGCTGCGCGGTGTCCGTCCAGAAACCGGGTCGCGCGTCAACCGCCATGCAGGCCTCGCGCCGCGACCCAGAACCCGGTGGCGAACAAAAGGAGAAGCGTCGCCGGCAGCAGCAGCTTCCACGACACGGCCAGGATCTGGTCGACGCGGATCCGTACGAAGCTCCAGCGGACCCAGGTGACGAGGAGAAAGATCAGCATGGCCTTCAGCAGGAACCACAGCGCGCCGACGAGCGGCGTGTCGGCTCCGGGGCCGAGCCAGCCGCCGAGGAACAGCAGTGCGCCGAGGAACGACGTCCCGATCATGTGCGCATACTCGCCGAGCTGGATCAGCGCGAACTTCATGCCGCTGTACTCGACGCGGAAGCCGGCCACCAGCTCGGACTCGGCCTCCAGAATGTCGAACGGCACGCGGTTCTCAGCGGCCAGCGTCGCGATCAGGAACGCCACGAACGCGAGCTGCCCGATGAGCGGATAGGCGACGAACCACAGGCCACGCTGCGCCTCCACGATGGCCGACATCTGCAGCGACCCGGCCAGCAGGACGGGCACGAAGGCCGCGAACACGAGCGGCAGATCGTACGAGATGATCTGGTTCACCGCGCGCATCGCCGACAGCAGCGCGTACTTGTTGTTGCTCCCCCACCCGCCCATGAACAGCCCGACGATCTCGAGCGACGACACGGCGAGAAAGAAGAGGACGCCGATGTTCAGGTCGGCCACGCCGAGGCCTGGCGCGAACGGCAGGCTGGCGAAGATCAAGACGCACGGCACGAGGAAGACGATCGGGGCCAGGTTGTAGATGAAGCGATCGGCGCGCGTCGGAACGATGTCTTCTTTCAGCATGAGCTTCAGCGCGTCCGCGATCGGCTGGAGCAGGCCGCGGGGCCCGACGTAATACGGGCCGATGCGCGACTGCATCCGCGCGGCGAACTTTCGCTCGAGCAAGGTGACGTAGGTCACCATCCCGATCACCGCGTTCAGCACGATGAAGCCGACCAGCGCGTGATAGGCGAGCGGGGGCAACGTCACCGGTCCACCTCACCGAAGACCGGATCGACGGAGCCCATGATGGCGACCACGTCGGCGACCTTGTGGCCCGGAATGATGTGCGGCAGCACGGCCAGATTCGAGAACGACGCGCCACGCCACTTCAATCGATACGGCTTCGGACCGCCGTCGGCGACCAGGTAGCAGCCGACCTCACCGCGGGCGCCCTCGATACGCGAGTAGCCCTCGCCCTTGGCAATCCGCACCTGGCCCACCGACTTGACGCCGGGTCGAGACGAGATCGGTCCTTCGGGCAGGCCGTCGAGCGCCGCCCGGACGATCCGGATGGACTCGCGGAACTCGGCCATCCGCACGCGGTACCGTGCATAGCAGTCCCCGGCCGTCTCCACGGGCACGTGCACGCCGAACTCCTCGTACGACGAGTACGGCGCCGCCGTGCGCAGATCGTAGGCGACGCCCGAGCCGCGAAGCAGGGGGCCGGCCACGCCGATGTCCTCGGCCAGCTCGCGCGAGATCACGCCGACGCCCTGCGTGCGGACGAGGAAGAAGGCGTTGTCCTCGAGCATCGCCTCGTACTCGTCGAGGCGCTGCGCGATGACGGCGAGCGTCTCGCGACACTTCTGCGCCCAGCCGGCGGGCACGTCGTAGCGCGTGCCGCCGACCTGATGGAAGCCATAGAGCAGGCGGGCGCCCGTGAGTGTCTCGAAGAGGTCGAGGATCAGCTCGCGCTCGCGGATCGTATAGAGAAAGATGGTGGCGCCGCCGCCGAGGGCGCCGCCCATGTCCATGCACCAGGTCCCGAGCCACAGACAGTGCGAGGCGATGCGCTGGAGCTCCGCGCAGATGAGCCGGAGATACTGCGCGCGCCTGGGAACGTCGATCTTGCCCACCCGCTCGACGGCGGAGACGTAGGCGAGCTCCGCCGTCATGGCCGACACGTAGTCCGTCTTCGACGCGATGGTCGGGTACTGCACGTAGGTCAGGGTCTCGGCCAGCTTCTCGTGGCAGCGATGCAGATAGCCGATCACCGCGTCGACGGCGACGACGGTCTCGCCTTCCAGAGTCAGGATCGCGCGGAACACGCCGTGCGCGGACGGATGCTGCGGCCCCATGTTCATGGTGAGGCGCTCGCTGCCTCCGTACCCGATCTCGACGGTGCTGCGCGGGATGGTCGCCACGTTACCTCATCGGCGAGTGCGGGACGGGAATCAAGACGATCGACTGCATCTGCTGCAGCAGCGCCGGCGACCTCGCGATGAACGCCTGCCACGCGGGGTCGCCCGCCATCCGGGCGCGGGAGGCGGCGCGATCGTTCAGGTCCTTGTAGACCCACATGTGGACGACCTCGTTGAGCTGACCGCTCTCCGTCTGCCAGAGTCCCACGCGCCGCGTGTACTTGTCGCGCGTGGGCAGCACCGCCTTGAAGAGCTCGAGCCACTCGCCGGCCTTGCCGACGTGCGCGCGATACCAGCGCAGCTCGTAGATGTTGCCGCTATCGGAGGGCGGCGTCATCGGGACCACCGGCTTCAAGATCTTGTTCTCCTGCGCGAGCATCATCGGCCGCGAGATCGGCAGGTACTCCTTGTTCCACGCCTCGTTCTTCGCGAGCTCGCCGCGCAACCGCTCGCGCTCGTTCAAATCGGCGTAGCCCCAGAGATGGACGTACTGGTTGAGCGTGCCGAACTCCGTCGTCCAGCCGCCCTCGAACTTGCCGTAATTGTCCCCGCGAATCTTGCGGCCGACCTCGCCCGACTGCTTGATGTACTGCGCCTGGGTGCCGGGTTGCAGCGTGTAGGTGCGCAGCTCGTAGATCATCGCTCCACTCCTATCGGTACGGCGTGTGCGGCGTGTCGACAGCGTAGTCCTTGCGCAGCGGGTAGCCTTCCCAGTCCTCGCCGAGGAGGATGCGGCGATGATCGGGATGACCTTCGAAGCTGATACCGAACATGTCGTAGGCCTCGCGCTCCATCCAGTCCGCCCCGCGCCAGAGGCCGGTGAGCGTCGGGCAGCGATCGTCCGGTACCCGCACGCGCATCAGCACGCTGAAGCGCGCGTCGAGATTGTCGGCGCGGCAGATCACTTCGCGCCCCTGCTCCTTCCAGTCGATGGCGGTCAGGAAATTGAAGAACCGGCAGCCGAGCGTCACGCGCACGAAGCGTCCGAGGTCCTGCCACCGGTCAGGCGGGACAGTGACACTGATCGTCTCGCCGTCGACGCTCGGCTCCAGACCGAGGTCCTGACGGACACGAGCGGTGGCGTCGGCGAGGGCGAGCGCGGTCACTTCGCGCCGGTTTTCTGGAATTCGGCGACCTGCTCCTGGAGCTTCAAGAGCCCATACATCAGCGAGTCGGGCGTGGGCGGGCAGCCCGGCACGTAGACGTCGACGGGCACCACGCGGTCCACACCCTTCACGACGTGATAGCCATGGCGGAACGGCCCGCCCGAGTTCGCGCAGGACCCCATCGAGACGACCCACTTGGGATCCGGCATCTGGTCGTAGATGCGCTTGAGCATCGGCGCCATCTTGATCGTGACCGTGCCGGACACGATCATGAGGTCGGAGTGGCGCGGCGACGCCCACGGCACCATGCCGAAGCGCTCCACGTCGAAGCGCGACGCGAAGGTCGCCATCATCTCGATCGCGCAGCACGCCAGCCCGAACGTCACCGGCCAGATCGAGGACTTGCGGGCCCAGTTGAAGATCTTGTCGGTCGACGTGGTGACGATCCAGCCGCCGGGCAAGTGGTGGATGGCGTCGGCGATCGAGGCCAGCGTGTTCGACGTCTTGTCGTCGTCGGCGCGCTGCTGCCGGTGCTTCTCGAACTGCTGGAGGTCTTCGAACTCGGTCCACACCGGCGGCGGGATCTGCGGCACCGGCGGCTTCACTTCCATTCGAGGATTCCTTCGCGGTACGCGTAGAGCCAGCCGAGACCGATCGTGGCCACGAAGGCGGCCATCGTCCAGAACGCCGGCAGACCGAGCAGCCGCACCACGAGCAGCCACGGCACGAGGAAGACCGCGAGCGCGTCGAAGACGATGAAGATGAGCGCGACCAGGTAGAAGCCGACGGGAAACTGGATCCAGGCCGACCCAACCGGCTCGGCGCCGCACTCGTAATTCATCAGCTTCACGATCGCCGGTCGACTGGGACGCAAAAGTTGCGCGGCCGCAAGAGACACCACGCCAAAACCGACGATCAGCACCGCGAACACCGCCACCGGGACGTACCCGGACACGCTACTGGCCTCCTTCGAAAAATCGACCCAAGACGCGAGTATATCACGCGATTTTGGTCGGAACGGTCCGCCTCAATTGCGGTAGCCCGGTGCTCACTGGATGGCTCGCGCCTCGCGGAAAATGCGCGCGCGCCGCCGGGCACGCGCCTTGCGTTTGAAGACGGCGTGAGCCCTGGCGGACACCTTGTCACGACCGCCGTCGCCTGCGTGACCGCGGTCGCCATCAGCGGCGATCCGGTTCTCGCGGCGGGGATCGCGGTCGGCGGCTTCTTGATCGACGTCGACCACGCCGTGGACTACGTCGTCTTCGAGCGTCAGCGGGATCTGCGGCCCGGCGTATTCCTGCGCTACTACCTCGAAGGACGCACGCGGCGCGTCGTCCTCGCGTTGCACTCGTACGAATTGTTTGCGCTCCTCGCCATCGTCGCGTCGTGGAGCAACGCCACCTGGCTCTGGGGCTATCTCATCGGCGGGATGATGCACCTCACGCTCGACGCGATCTTCAACGGGGAGCTGACGCCGCGCTCCATCCTGCCCTTCTACAGCTTCGCGTACCGTCTGGCCCATCGGTTCGAAGCCAGTGCGATGCTCGGCGACCCGAAGATCCTGCCGCCGCCGCGCGGATTCTGGGCCGCGTTCTTCCGAGGAGCCAAGGCTGCCGAAGCGGACAGTGCACCAGGCTCGAGCCTGGTCCGGCCGTAGACTGCGCATGCTAGACTCCCGGGCAATGCGCGTCCTGGTGGTCGAGGACGAGGAAGTCCTGAGTGAAGTCTTTCGTGACCTTCTGACCGAGTTGGGCCACCAGGCGGTGCTCGTGCGCAGCGCGGAGGCCGCGCTCGGCCAGCTGCAGACGGAGCGACCGGACGCGATCATCCTCGACATCCATCTGCCCGGCATGAGCGGCCTCGACTTCATGCAGCTGCGTCCGATTCGCGAATCGGGGCTGCCGATCGTCGCCGTGTCCGGCATCGTCACCGAGAGTCAGGCCCGCGAGTGCCTGCGCCTCGGCGCGCTCGATTTCGTCGGAAAACCGGTGCCCCTCGAGCGGCTGCAGGACGTCCTCGACTACCTGGAGCCGCACGCGCTCCACCGCACCCGTGAAGCCGCCGCCGAGCGCGTCGAGCGACGCCAGGCGCTGCGGGCGCGCGCCAATATTCCCGTGTCGCTGCGCGAATATCGCGGTTCCGGCTGGGATGGGACGTGCGTCGAGATCTCACTGAGCGGAATGAAAGTCCGCACGCCGGCGTCGCTGGCGATTGGCACTGCCGTGCAGTGCGGCTTCGCGCTCCCCGACGGCGGCGAGCCGATCAACGTCATCTCGATCGTCGTCCGCCACGACCCGACCGGCACGGTCCTCTCGTTCGTCAACTTGCCGGCGCACGAGCAGCGGCGTCTGGGCGAGCTCATTCGCACCACGAGTCGTTGAGAACGGACATGGAAATCTCTTGGACATTGTCGCGACGAATTTCCTCTCCTTGCCGTGATGTCGAACCGTCGACACTGACACCGGCGCGACGCGACACCACTTGCGCGACGTGGGCGTGGCAGGGGAAATGCTCTTGGCCTTCGGCCGGAGGGCGGGTATGAGGTTCTTTCGGCCCGAGGTCGAAGCGGCACTAAAGATGGTCGGCGTCGCCGGGCTCATCACCATCATCGTGCTGCCGGTGGCGTGGGGGTACGAGCAGCGGAAGCAGGCGCGCACCTGGCAAAACGTCGCCTGCGCGTACCGTATGAAGGAGCTCGCCCGGCAAACACCGATGATCGCCACGCTCGAGCATCGCCGCAACGCCTGCATGGCGCTCGAGCAGCTCGGCCTCGATCTCGACGTCGGACGTTAGACGACCAGCAGGGAGCGCGCCCCGCCGACGTCGTCCGCGGCCAGGCGGTCGCGCACGGCCGCGCACAGCGCTTCGGCGCGCGTCTCGCCGTCCGGCCCTTCGAGCACCAGCGTGCGGAGCCGCGCCGCGAGGGAGGACGCCATATCCGTATCGCGCTCGGCCGCGTGCACGACGGTGTCGAGCGCCAGATCCAACACGCCGAGCAACCGGCGGCGCACGTCACCGTAACCCTTCACGAGCTGCGCGAGCTGGGCCACCTCGCACGCCAGCGCTTCGTCCCGCGCGACGGCGGCATGCACGCCCGCCAGCCACCGATCGATCCGCGCGTGCTCTTCGTGCGCACGCCACGAGATCGGTCGCAGCGGCCGGAGCCAGGTCAGGAGCCACACGCGCAGAAACCCGCTGATGGTCGTCGTCCGGACGTGTTGGCCAAGCGTCGGACGGCCGTGCGGCCACCGGCGCTCGGCCCAGCGCGCGAACGGCGCCACCAGACCACGCGGCAACACGCCCCAGATCTCATCGAGGTCCGGCTTGAGGTAGTCGATGACCTCGATCTCCGCGTCGCCGGCGGCGCGCGCCTCCGAGCGGATGCGCGCGAAGCGGCTCGCCCGCGTCTTGGCCTGGGCAACGCGGATCGCGTCTTCGTACGTCATCCACACGGCGAGATGGCGGGCCACGATCGGTGCCACACGCGCGTGCCGGACGAAGGGGCGCAGCCGCTCGAGGTAGCGGCGCGCGTACGGCTCGTCCTGATAATCGAGCAGCCGCGGGATCGCGAGTGTCACGACGTCGCGCGTCGCCTCCGGCAGCTCGGCGACGGCGGCCGTCCACGCCGCCGGCAGCGGGACCGGCGCCGTCGTCTCGCGCCCGGGAGTGCCGTCGGCGGCAGCGCCGTTGGCGATGGCCACGCCGATGTCGAAGCCGGCGACGTTGGTCGCGACCGCCACCCCACGCGCCTCGATGGCGTTCCGAAATGCGCGCGGCGTGATGGGCAGCGCTCCGCTCCCGGCCAGGGCACCGAGCAGGACGGCATTGACCTCCGTGCGGTGCTCGCGGGCGACCGCGAGCGCGTCGAACGCCACCAGCCGGCGCGCCGCCGCGCGCGCGAGCGCCTCGAGGTCTTCGCGCGGGTAGATCGCGCGGCCGGTCGCAATCTTCTCGTGGATCGAGTAGAGCCGGTGGGTGCTGCACACGACCGTCGTGCGCGCGGGCGAGACGAAGCCGCCTTCGGCCATGCGCCCCACTTCGAGGAACTCGGGCGCCACCAGCACGTCGAGGGCGCCCGGAACGGGATAGAGCGAGAAGGCCGGCTCGTCGTCGCCCGCGCGGTCGACGGCCACCTCGACGTAATACGTGGTCGAGCCTGTCCGCTGCGCCACTCCGGGGATCGACGTGCCGTGCACGCGATAGCCGTCCAGCGACGCCGCCTCGACGATCCATTCCGAGAGCACCCCCCCGCCCTGACCGCCGACGGCGGGGATGAGGATGGATAGAACGCCGTCGGTCACGCCGGCGCCAGCGCGCCGATCACGCGGCGGCGCAGCCGGCCGATGAGCCGCGTCCGCCAGCCGGGATTCGCGATCACGCGGACCTGATAGAAGGACGGACACAGCACCGCCGCATGCGCGACTTCGCCGCAGACCCCGCAGCCCACGCAGGTCTCGTCCACGTGGGCGATCGGATCCTCGCGGAGCGGATCGGGGCTCTCGCGCAGCGTCAGCGACGGGCAGCCGTTCACGCGCATGCACGAGTGGTCGCCCGTGCACACGTCGGGATCGATCCCGAACCGCGGCTGGACCACCGTCTCTCCCGCCGCCGCGCGCCGCCGCATCTCGGGCCGTAGCCGCCGCTGCCGCTCGAGCTGACACTCGCCGCGCGCGATGACGACCTTCAGGCCGCGAGCACGCGTCGTCAGCGCCTCGCGCAGCGTGCGCAGCATCCCGCCGATGTCGTAGGAGTCGACGGTGCGGATCCACTTCACGCCCACGCCACGCAGGGCGGTGGGGATCGTCATCCCCGTCGGCTGCTTCCGCGCATTCGTGCCCGTGGACGGATTGTGGTGCTGTCCCGTCGCCGACGTGTAGAAGTTGTCGAGGATCACCAACACCGAGTCCTGCTTGTTGTACATGGCGTTGGCCACGCCGTTGGTGAGGCCGTTGTGCCAGAAGCCCCCATCGCCCATGACGGAGACAACGCGCTTGCCGAACAGCGGCGCCACCGCGCTCGAGGACGCGAGGCCCATCCCGTAGCCGAGTACCGAGTTGCCGACGTTGAAGGGCGCCTGCGTCGAGAACGTGTGGCAGCCGATGTCGGCCGACACGTGCGTGTCGCCGATCTCCGGCGCCTTCGCCCTCAGGATCTTCATGGCGCTGAACACGGGCCGCTCGGGACAGCCGGTGCAGAACGACGGCGGGCGTTTGGCGATCGGCTGCCGGATGTTCGCCCGCACGCTCTCGAGATGGCCGACGAGCGCCGCGTAGCGATCCTCGATGGCCGTCACCGACTGCGCCGTCGGATTGGCCGAGGCGAGGAACTTGCGCAGTCCGCCGGTCACCAGCGCAGGCACGTACTCACCATGCGGCGACAGCAGCTCCTTGCCCTGGATCTCGACGTCGAGCCGCGCCTCGTGCGCGAGGGCCTTCAGCTCCCGCTCGATGTAGTTCGGCATCCCCTCCTCGACCACCAGCACCCGCTTCTTGTCGCGCAGGAAGGCGATCAGCTCCTCCGGCACCAGGGGGTGGATGGCGTTCAGCACCAGCAGCGGCACCGGCGTGCGGCCATGGATGTCGGCCATCCCGAGAAGGTGCAGGCCCCGCACGGTCGTGTTCCAGACGCCACCCTGCATCACGATGCCGAGGTGGGATTCCGAGCCGGGCCAGTGCTCGTTGAGACGTCGCTCGAGGATGAAGCGCCGCGCCGCCGGCAGCCGCTGCTCGAACTTCTTCGCCTCCATCGCGTAGGTGAACGGCGGCAGGTTGATCCGCTCGAGGCTGAACGACGGCGCGCCGAGGGGTGACCGCATGCTGATGGCGGGGCGAACATTGTCCTTGCACTGAAGCGTGCCGCGCATGTGACACGCGCGAATCCGAATCGAGAACAACACGGGCTCGTTGCACGCCTCCGAGAGCGCGAATCCTTCCTCCACGAAGCGCGCGAACGACTGGAGGCTGTTGCGGGGATCCAGCAGCGGCATCGACGACTTCAGCGCCGCCGAGTGCGTGCGCTCCTGGAGGATCGAGGCGCCCTCACCGTAGTCCTCGCCGATCACCACGAGGGCGCCACCCCTCACGCCCGCGGAGGCGACGTGCGAGAGCGCGTCGGAGGCGACGTTGGTGCCCACCACCGACTTCCACGTCACCGCACCCCGCATCGGATAGTTGATGGAGGCGCCGAGGAGAGCGGCGGCCGCCGCTTCGCTGCCGGAGAGCTCGAAATAGATCCCCATCGGCGCGAGCAGCGAATCGTTCGCATCGGCCATGACGTCGAGCAGGTGCGAGATCGGCGCCCCGGGATAGCCGCCGACGTAGCTCACACCCGACTGGAGCAGCGCTTTCGTGATGGCCAGGATCCCCTCGCCGCGCAGGGTCTGGCCGGCGCCGTAGCCGAGCTGCTTGACGTCCTCCGCGAACGAGCGCTCACCCATCGGAGATCACCTCGGCGCTATTCTGTCACACCTCACAAAACCTCCTCGGCCGAGGTCGACGTGCCGCGCCGGCGCTCCTCGTTCCAGATCGCGTAGCAGCGCGGATGCAGCAACAGTGTCACCACGGGCGCCGCGAAGTCGAGCTCGTACTCGGTGGCGGTGCGAATCGTCTCGCCGCAGATGGTGCAGGGCTTCCCCATGCTCGGGCCGGCCCAGAGCTTCACGGTGTCGCCCGCGGGCAGTTGCCGAGTGGCGAGCATCTCGCGCACTCGCTCCCGGACCAGCGCCTCGTCCACCTTCTCCTCCGCTATAGGTCTCAGAACGAAGCCAAGGGGAGGGGGAAGTGTACGGAGTCGGCGACGATGGCGTCAAGGACGGGGGCGATCGCGGAACAAAGATGGTGCCGGAGGCGGGATTTGAACCCGCACGCCCTTCCGGGCACGCCCTTTTGAGAGGCGCGAGGCTGCCGTTACTCCACTCCGGCGCATTCCGCGAATGCTACATGTCGTGGCCTGTACCATTGTATATCCAGCCGACCCGCGGGCGTCCGGCTCGGCGCTTTGCGGCATGCCCGAGCGGCGCAAGGAACTTTTCGGCCGTCGCCCGCTTACGCTCGAGACACGGAAGTCCCGGAGCGTAATACATCCACTTCAACAACCGGATCGATTCGGTCTTGGAATAGCGAAGCGTCCACGCCGAGTGAGCGCCCGTGCGACTCTGCACCGTTATCGATCCTTCGGCGTGCGTGAGGCGATACACCGTCGCCCGTAGCCAATCGATGAACGCATAGCTTGCCGACACGATGGACAGATAGAGGCGCTCGTACACATAGCGAGCGCACGTCGTGGCGTGATAGCGGTCCGTGTAGACGAGGATGGAGCCATCACCGTCGATGCAGCCGCGAAAAAAATCGGCGAAGTTCTCGTCGGGGATATGCAGGGGCGAAAGGGTCAGGCTCTTGGCGGGCGTCAAACCAATCTCGCGCAGCCATTGGTAGAGCGATCGGTCATACCAGCTGAGCCTATGATTGTGCCCCGCGCCTGCGCCGCCGTGTCTGCGGATGGGCGTCCGGAGACGCAGGCAACGACGAACCGTCTCCAGCAGACTGTGGTCTTTGGAGACGATCGTGATGACAGGCCTCCGTCGCTCCAAATTGCCATCCGTCGCGATGAGACCCACGACATACGCTGTTTCGAGGGTCCATCCTCGCTGCGCGACATCAACCCGTGTCCGCGCACGTCGTTCGACACACGGACCTCTGGAACGAACGGGTATATTGAACCGCCGTAGATGTCTGCGGACCGTCGTGGCGCTGCAACCGACTCGGCAGGCGATCTCCTCGGCTGAACGAAGCTCCTCAAGGTACATGCGACGAAGGGCCGCCGGCGCGAAGAAGAAACACGCGGCATACATTCTGCAGATTTCTCATCCGCCAAGCGCGTCGTCAATGTCCGATGTCTCAGACACCGCAAAACCGTACACACCGCAAAACCGTACCTTGACAGGCGCGACGCCGCGCCTGTACCGTGACCCCTCGCGTGGGGCTGTAGCTCAGTTGGGAGAGCACAAGGCTGGCAGTCTTGGGGTCAGGGGTTCGAATCCCCTCAGCTCCACCATTTCTTCCGCCGCAGAGCCCGCCGGAACTGTCCGTCGCACTTGAAGTGCCTCGTTGTGGACGGTAGACTGCCTGCTCCACGTGGATGCGCAGACGACGCTGTTCGCCTCGCTCTGCCAGGCGTTGATCGCAAACGACGCGTGCGGCACCGTCGTGCTCGACGTGGACGAAAAGATCGTGGCCTGGAATGCGGCCGCCGGCGCCGCGTTCGGCTTCGACGCCGAGCTCCGTGCCGGCTCACCGATCGACCGTGGCGCGTCCGTGCTCCGCGAGGCGCTCGACGCCGTCCGGCACGAGGGCGCCGCGCGGCGGGTGCACCTCGGCGACGGCGAGATCACCATCGGCCCGTTACGCGTCGCCGCCCGGCTCCACGGCTTCGTCCTGCGGCGGACCGACGCACGTGTCGCGGACGCATTGACGGCCGAGGTGACGATCGTGCGCGCGGAGCTGGACGCCGCGCGGACGGAATTGCAGACGTCGTCGACGGAGATCGCCGCGGCCAACGACGCGCTCCGCGCCGCCAACGACGCGCTGCAGCGTCGCCTCGACGAGCTCCAGGAGGCGGCGGCGGCCGATCGCCACACCAACGAATTCCTGGCCATCCTCGCGCACGAGCTGCGCACGCCGCTGGCGCCGATCCTGAGCGCGGTGCAGATCCTCGGCCGCCAGGCCGGTGACAATCCGGTCGTGCAGCGCGCGCGGGAGGTCGTCGAGCGCCAGGCGCTCCATCAGGCGCGCCTGCTGGACGACCTGCTCGACGTCTCGCGCATCACCCGCGGCAAGATCGAGCTCCGGCGCCGGAAGCTCGACCTCGCGGCGGCCATCAGCGAGGTCGTCGAGTCGACGCGGTCGCTCATGAACGCCAAGGCTCAGATCATTTCGGTGGCGTTGCCGGAGGACCCCATCTACGTCGACACCGATCCCACGCGACTCACGCAGATCCTCTCGAATCTGCTGAGCAACGCCACGAAGTACACCCACGCCGGTGGACGCATCGCGGTCGCCTGCCGCCGCGAGGGGGAGCACGCCGTCGTCGTCGTCCGCGACAACGGCATCGGTATTCCGCGCGAAATGCTGACGCGCATCTTCGACCTCTTTGCGCAGGCGGAGCCGCTCACGGCCCGCACGCAGGGCGGGCTCGGCATCGGCTTGACTCTCGTCAAGAATCTCGTCGAGATGCACGGCGGAACGGTCGTGGCACGCAGCGCCGGCCGCGGCAGCGGGAGCGAGTTCGAGGTGAGGCTGCCGGTCGTGTCGGCACCGAAAGCGCAGGCGGTGGCCACCCCGGGGACCGCCCCCGCGCGCACGCTCCACGTCCTCATCATCGAGGACGACGTCGATACGCGCGAGACGCTGCGCCGGGTGCTCGAGCTCGACGATCACGAGGTGCAGGTCGCGGCCGATGGTGAAGAAGGCGTGGCGACGGCGCTTGCGAGCCGTCCGCAAGTCGTGATCATCGACATCGGTTTACCGCGGCTGGATGGCTACGAGGTCGCCCGGCGGATCCGTGCGGGCCTCGGCGCGACGCCACGCTTGATCGCCGTCACCGGATACGGCCGCGCCGAGGACCGCCGCCTGTCACGCGAGGCAGGCTTTGACGTGCACCTTGTCAAGCCCGTGGCGCCGGAGCAGCTGACGGCCGCGCTGCACTCGCGCGGTGCGGGGCCGGGCCGCCTGATCTAGCTCGCCCGAGACGTCATCTCGACGATGTCGCCGCGCGCCAGTTGGATCAGCACATCCGCGATGTCGGCAACGGTCATCGCGCCCTGCACACGATCTTTGAGGATCGCCGTGCGCGGCATCTGTGGATAGGCGGCCTCCGACGGGTCCTGGACCAGCGAGAGACCGCCGCCCGCGGTGATGGCTATCAATCCCGATACTCCGTCGTCACCGGTGCCGCTCAGCAGGACGCCGACGACCCGCTTGCCATTCGATGTCGCCGCGGACCGGAACAGCGGATCGATGGCCGGTCGGGTGTGGTGCTCCTTCGGACCACGCGACAGCCGCAGCACAGCGCCGTCGACGGCCAGGTGCTGGTCGCGCGGAGCAACATAAACGTTTCCACGCTGAAATGGCATGGCGTCGACCGCTTCGATCACCGGAAGGGCCGATCTCCAGCCGAGCACGGACGCGAGCCTCGTCTCGGCCACGGGGCTTCGGTGCAGGACGACGGCGAGGGCGGCCTCGAGGTCACTCGGCAGCTTGGCGAACAGCTCACGCAGCGCGGTGACGCCCCCGGCGGAGGCGCCGATCACCACCATGTCGCGCCGCGTGCGCTCCGCATTGATGACAGTGTTCATGCGGCGTCCCGTTCCGGCGGGGATCCGTCACTGAGGTCGATCGGCTCGTTGTCATTCAGCAAGTCTCGCAAGCGCCGGGCCTGGTCGCGGAGCCGCTGGATACGGCGACGCGCGGCGGGCCACTCCCGCTGCGG
>DASTCJ010000057.1:0-9958 GCA_035605575.1 Candidatus Methylomirabilota bacterium | reverse complement strand
ACGGCCAGGCAACCGCCGAGACGCACACCGTCCTGGCCGCGCAGCTCGGCGATCCGCAGATTCGTCGGCAGACGGCGGACGACCGCGGACCGGCGGCGCCCGATATCGAGAAGCTGGCCGCGCTCGTCATCGGGTCGCCGGAGTTCCAGCGCCGGTGAGCGTGCCGACGCTCGCGCGCCGGGTGCTGCTCAAGGGCGGGGCGTGCGCCCTGCTCGCGGGGACGCTGCCGCCGCGATTCCTGGCACGCGCGGCCGCGGCTGCCGACGCGCACAAGAAGGTCCTGGTCGCGGTGTTCCAGCGCGGAGCTGTCGACGGCCTCAGCATGGTCGTGCCCCACGGTGACGGCGCGTACTCCGCCCTGCGGACGGCCACCGCGCTCCGGCCGCCACGCCGCGCAGACCCGGCGAGCGCGATCGATCTCGACGGCTTCTTCGCGCTACATCCCGGCCTGGCGCCGCTCACGCCGCTGTGGCAGTCGCGCGCGCTCGCCATCGTGCATGCGTGTGGGTCGCCCGACACCACGCGCTCGCACTTCGACGCCCAGGACTACATGGAGTCCGGAACGCCGGGCGTCAAATCCACGCCGGACGGCTGGCTCGCTCGGGCGGCGAGCGGCCTGCCGGCGCCCGGCTCACCGTTCCGCGCGGTGGCCCTCGGGCCGACGGTCCCGCGCAGCCTGCGCGGTGACGCCGGCGCCATCTCCCTGGCCTCGCTCGAGCGCTTCGGCGTGCGCGCGACCACCGAGGCCGCCGTCGCGCACGACCGCAGCCGGCAACCTTCTAGGTCGGGCCAGCCACGGCTCGAGGCGCGCGACCAGCCGTCGCTACAAACAGGCTTCGAGTCGCTCTACGAGCAGGGCGTGCGGGATCTATTGCATGGCACCGGACGCGAGACGTTCGAGGCGGTGAAGATGCTCGAGCGCACCCGCGCCGCGCAGCTCGCGCCCGCGAACGGCGCCGAGTATGGCCGCTCGAAGTTCGGACAGTCGATGCGCCAGGTGGCGCAGCTCGTTCGCGCCGACGTCGGGCTCGAGGTGGCGTTCGTCGACATCGGCGGCTGGGATACGCACGTCGCGCAGGGCGCGGAGCAAGGCCAGCTCGCGAACCGGCTGCGCGAGCTGGCCGACGGCCTGGCCGCCTTTGCCCAGGATCTCGGCGACCACCTGAGCGACGTGGTGGTCCTGACGATGTCGGAGTTCGGCCGCACCGTGGCCGAGAACGGCAACCGCGGCACCGATCACGGCCACGCGACGGCGATGATGGTGCTCGGCGGCGGCGTCCGCGGCGGCAAGGTGTACGGCCGGTGGCCGGGCCTGGCGCGCGAGCGGCTCTTCGACGGCCGCGACCTCGCCGTCACCACCGACTTTCGCGCGCTGTTCAGCGAGGTGGCCGGACGCCACCTCGGCATCGCGCGACCCGCCGCGCTGTTTCCCGGGTGGCACGGCGGCCCCGGCCCCGGCGTGATGGCCTGAGCGTCAGAGCTCGGGACGACAGACGACGCGGAAGTTGCACCAGCGGCAGATGCGCAGCTCTTCGGTGCGCTCGAAGCCGTCGATGACGGCGACGTTGGCGGCGGGATCGGCGAGGTAGGCCTTCATCGAGCGGATCGACAGGCGGAGCCGGTCGCGGATGTCGCCGAGGCGCGCGGCATCCCAGTGGTGCGACGTGACTTGCGGCTCGCGGAGGTTCACCTCGAACAGATCGACGCGCGCGGGCTCGACGCCGAGCATGTCTTGTGCGTACAGCGCGTAGCAGCCGAGCTGGAAGGCGGCCGCCTCGGGGTCAGCGCCGCCGGTCTTCCAATCGATGAGCGCCAGGCGTCCGGCATCGGTCCAGAACCCGAAGTCCGGCGCGATCCAGATCGGCGTGCCCTCGAAGTCCAGCACCTTCGACCAGTGCTCGATCGACCAGTGCTCGGGCGGCGTCTTGCGGATCTCGGCGAGCAGCGGCAGCCGGAAGAAATTGCGGAGGCAGGTGCTGACGTTGCGGCTGAGCGCCTGCCACACCTCGGCCTTCAGGTCGACGGCGTACTCGTGCTCGAACAGCGCGAGGGTTTTCGGGTTGTCGCGATAGCGGCCGTCACGCGAGGAGCGCCATTCGCCGCGCATGCGCTCGATGACGTCGTCGATGAACGGCTCCACGGGGACGTCGCGGCCGTGCTGGAAGATCTGCAGCGCCATCTCGACGGCGTCGTGCACGACGCGCCCGGCCCACATCTGGCGCGACGCAAGCTGCTTCAGGATGTAGAGGCGGCGGATCTCGGCGGCAACGCCGGCTTCCCAGCCGCCCCAGGAGCCATAGTAATGGTAGTAGTAGCGCCGCTTGCACTCCTGGAACGTGTTGTCGCGACTTCGCGACCAGGAGAACTCGTTCGCCAACTCCGGCATCGCCCCGCATTCTATGCTAGCGTGGCGCCATGGCGAAGGGCTCCTTCATCGTCGAGTGTCCTTGCTGTCACGGAAAGCTGACGATCGATCCCGAGGTCAGGGCCGTGATCGCTCACGAGGCGCCGCCGCCGAAGCGCGAGGCGAAAGATCTGGGCAGCGCCTTCGACATCCTGCGTGCGAAATCGAGCGAGCGCGAGGAGCGCTTCCGTCAGGCCACCGAAGCCGAGGGTCAGAAGGGCAAGCTCCTGGACCGCAAGTTCCAGGAAGGTCTCAAGCGAGCCAAGGACTCGCCCGATCCGCCGCGACGCCCGTTCGACCTGGATTGAGCGCCGATCTCCTTGGTGAGGTCCTCCGGCGCACGAGCCGGACGTTCTATCTCTCGCTGGCGATTCTCCCCCGCTCCTTGCGTCGGCCCATCGGTCTCGCGTACATCCTGGCGCGCGCGACCGACAGCGTGGCCGACACCCGGCTGTTGCCGCGCGGCTCTCGCCGCGAGCACCTCACGACGCTCCGTGCCGCGTACCGCGGGGAGGCGGTGGACGTCGAGGCCATCGGGCGCGAGTGCGCGCCGCTACAGGCGCACGCGGCCGAGCGCGAGCTGGTCTCTCGCGTCGGCGAAGCGCTGGCGGGCGTCGAACGGCTCCCGCCCTCCGACCGCGACGCGGTGCGAAGCGTGCTGGCGACGATCACCGAGGGCCAGCTCTTCGACCTCGACCGTTTTCCCGGCGAAAACGCGGCGACGCTGACCGCGCTCGACACGGCTGACGAGCTCGACCGCTACACCTATCTCGTCGCCGGCTGTGTCGGCCAGTTCTGGACGGCCATGCATCTGGCGCATCGTCCCCGCCTGGCGGGCTGGAACCGGGCGGCCATGCACGCCCTCGGCGTCCGCTTCGGCAAGGCGCTGCAGTTGACGAACGTCCTGCGCGACATACCCGCCGACCTGCGCGAGGGCCGCTGCTATTTGCCGGCCCGGGAGCTCGCCGGCCTCGGTCTGACGCCACGCGACCTGCTCGATCCGGCGACGACGGCGCGCGCGCGGCCCGTGCTCGACCGCTGGCTCGCCACGACGCTGTCCCACTACGACGCGGCCTGGGAGTACGCGCTGGCCATCCCGCGCACGGAATGGCGCATGCGCCTGGCGTGCATCTGGCCGCTGCTCATCGGCCTCGCGACGCTGTCGGCCATCGCGCGCCATCCGGATCCGCTCGCGGTCACCCGCCCGATCAAGATCTCGCGTGCCGGCGTCCGCGGCATCCTGGCGCGCTCCATCGCGGTGTTCTGGTCGGACGCCGCGCTGCGCGCGGAGGCGGCGCGGCTATCTTTAAACTTGCGTGGTTTGCGCGAGGAGCGCACCGTATGAGCCAGCAGTGACCATCGCTCCGGGGAGGACTCGATGGAACGGATGATGGACGGCATGAACGGGGGTATGGAATCCGCGATGCCGATGGGTGACATGGGCACGACGGACGGCGGCGGCGCCACGCCCAAGCGCTCGGCGCCCAGGCGCCGCAGCCGGCCGAAGGCCGCCAAGAAAGCGCGGAAGAGCGGCGGCAAGAAGCGCGCGAAGAAGACGACGAAGGCTCGCGCCAAGGGCCGCAAGACCACCGGCCGCAAGCGCGCCAAGAAGCGCTCCCGCCGCTAGTCAGCTCGCGCGAGAGAAGCGCCACCGCTCCGCCGGGGCGTCAATCTCGGACGCGGAGGGTCAGCAGCGTCGCGGGATCGATGCGGGCTCCCGCGACGTGGGCGCCGAAGTGGAGATGCGGCCCCGTGGCGCGCCCGGTGGCGCCCACGGTGCCGATCGTCTGACCCCGCTCCACAGTATCGCCCTGGGTCACCGTCGTCGAATCCAGGTGGAAGTACAGCGTGTAGAGGCCGAGGCCATGGTCGAGGGCAACCAGGCGGCCCGGAAAGAAGAAGTCGGCGACGAGCGCCACCCGCCCGGAGTTCACGGCAACGACCGGAGTGCCAGTGGCCGCCGCGTAATCGGTTCCGCCGTGCGGCATCCTCGGCTTGCCATTGATCACCCGTCGTGAGCCGAACCCCGTCCCCGGCTCGGTGCCGCCCACCGGGCGCGTGAACGCTCCCCGCCAGAGACGCTGCGGTGTGATCGTGCGGTAGAGGCTCTGCAGACGCTCGCCCTCGGCCACCGCGCGTCGCTCGGTCTCGGGGTCGAGGTCGACCATCGCGGTCGGCAGCGTCAGTCGCTGGACGGGGAACGATCGCGCCATGAGCTGCATCGTTCCCCTGGCGGTCACCGGGTCGTGTCCGGACACGAGCACGGCGAGCTGCCAGGGCTTGGTCCCCGGTTTGACGTCGAGATCGAACCCCACCAGGGCCGCTTGCCCTGGGCCGTACGGGAAGAAGACGAGGGGCTGCCCGTCCACCGTTCCCTCGACGGTGGCGCCGTCCGGGACGCCGCGGACCCGGATGAGCGCCGCGTCACCGACGCGCGGCTTGCCCGGGTGCCAGCTGACCGAGAGCCGCTCGGCCGCCATCGCCCCGGAGTCGGACACGACGGCCGCCACGAACAGGAGGAGGAGGCCGCCGAAACGTCGGCGGAGACGGGTCACTCCGGGCGTTGCTGCCTCAGGAACTGCTCGATCTCGGCCACGAGCTCGGAGGCCGGCGGCAGATCGCTCTCGGCGGACGAGGCGGGCGCGGGCGCGTCCTCTTCGGCGTCGCGCGACTCGAGCTTCTTCACGTAGCCCGCGATCTTCTCGTTCTGCGACACGATCTCGCTGAGATTGGCGTCGAACTGGCGCACGGCCTCCTCCAGATCCGAGACATCGGCGGTCGCGTGCAAGAGCGTGAGCACTCGTCGCACGAGCGCCAGCGTGGCGCGGGGATTCTCGATGCCCGAGATGTAATGCGGGACGTTGGCCCAGAGACTCGCCGTCGCCGTGCCCTGCTCGCGACAGATCGTATTGAGCACGCCCACGATCCCGGTCGGTCCTTCGTAGCGCGTCGCGCGGAGCCCGAGCCGCGCGGCCAGCTCGGGATCGGACGAGCCGCCGGAGAGCCGGATGGGCCGGGTGTGCGGCACCTCGGCCAGCAGCGCGCCGAGCGTCAGCACGAGCGTGGCTTCGCACCGGCGCGCCAGATCGAGGACCTCCGCGCAGTAGGTCTTCCACCGCAGATGCGGCTCGATGGCCACGCCGATGATGATGTCGCGCGGCAGCTCCGAGGACTGCGCGATCGAGAACTCCGTCGCCGGCCAGATGATCTCCCGGTCGGTCTCCGAACCGCTCTTGAAGCGCACGTACGGTCGCGACAGCCCGAAATGATAAAAGTTCTCCGGATCGATCTCGGCAAATTTCTCAGCATGGAAGGTGGTGCCGAGGTAACGGGCGGCCGTGGTGGCCGCCTCGGCGGCATCGTTCCAGCCGCTGAATGCCATGATGAGCACCGGGCGCCGGAGACCCTGGGGGATCGAGTGGATGACCAGTGATTCCATCGACTCAATGCGAGTTTAACACGCACTTGAATAGCCAAGATTCCAGTTGTAGTATCAGGAACTTTTTGCAGCCAACTTCAATTCCGGAGGGCGGAAGGTATGCGAAGCACTCGATGGCAGCTCCCATTGCTCTGTGGCGCTCTGATGATGGTGGCCGGGTGTGCGACGAACGAGGAGTGGGCGACCTGGAAGCAGCATCCGACCCACTTCGCATCTGGCGATCACGGCTTCTTCTCGATCCGCAACCGTGACGACGCGGCCAAGCGGGTGACGCGGCAGGACATCACGATGGCCCGTGACCAGGGCTGGTGGGGCCGGCCGATCACCGTGTCGCAGGAGCAGATCCAGGAGCGTTGATGCCCAACTGGCGGCGGCCGGTGTCTAGACGTCACGGTCTCGGACGCCGAGCCCACCGGCCGACCGCCAAAATACTTACTGCGCTGACAGAGTCAGTCTGGCATTCTGTCTGCATCCATATACCTACACTATGACCAACAACGCGCTCCGCTCCGCCGTCCTGACCGTCTCACTGGCCCTCACCCTCGCCATCCCCGGCGTCGCGCTGGCGGCGCCTTCCGACGACCGGGTGCTGTCCATCGACAGCTATACCTCGGACAAGGGCAAGGCGCTGGCGCGCACACACGCCGCGGCGTTGCAGCAGCTGAACGCACAGGTCTATCACTGCATGCCCTGGGTCGAGGTGCAGAAGCAGTCCATCGGCTTCTTCAAGCCGAAGACCGCCACCCAGGACGACCGCTATCTGTCCATCCGCATCTTCGTCGAGCAGGAGCCGTCGCCGCAGTTCGCGAGCCTTGCCGTCGAGGAGCGCGCGTCGTCCATGTTCTCGCGCTACGTCGGCCCGATGATCCGCCGCATGGCGGCCTACGTCCCGCCCGGCAGCGATCCCTCGCTCGATGGCTTCACCGTCATCGTCGAATGGCTGAAGCAGCAAGCCTCCACCGTGAGCGACCGCCCGATCCACGAGACGATGGCGGTGTTCGTCGATCGCGCCACCGCGCTGGCCTATCTGAGCGGTAACGTGTCGCCGCGTGATCTCGCCAGCCGCTCGCGCGTGATGGCGTGGGACGGCACCAACGCGCTCGGCACGCTGAGCGTCTCCGCCTGGGAAGACAACTTCGTGTCGACGTACAAGGTGCAGAACTACCAGATGGAGAAGGGCGTCAGCTGCCAGTAGCGAGCGACGCGCGGATGGCGCGCGCGATCTGAGCGAGCGCCCGCGCGCTCTCCCGCGCGGACGCCGCCGCCACGAAGGCCTCGCCGCGGTCTGCGGCGAGCGCCAGCTGCCGATCGAACGGAACGCTGCCGAGAAACGGGATGCCGGCCTCGCGCGCGAGGTCGACGCCGGCCGGTCCCGCGAACATCCCCGCCATGTTCTCCACGAGCCCGAGCACCGGCGCCTTCGCCTGCGTCGCCACCGTGATCGATTTTCGAACCACGAGGTGCGCGACGTCCGACGGAATGGTGACGATCACCGTGCCGGCGAGCGCGGGTACGAGGCCGGCGATGGTCGCCAACCGATCCGTCCCCGGTGGCAGATCGATCAGCAGCAGGTCGAGGGCCCCCCATCGCGTATCGGCGAGGAACTCGCGCAGCGCGTTCGCTTCCATCGTGCCGCGCCAGGTGTGCGCCTCGTCCTGGGTCGGCGCCTGCCACGCGAGCGGCGTGGCGTCGGACGGCAACAGCAGATCCATCGACATGACCCTGACACCGAGCGCGCTCACCGGCGGCGTCACCCCGTCGCCGTCGACGACGAGCTGGCGGCCACGCACGCCGAGCATCTTCGCCATGGTGGGCCCGTTCAAATCCGCGTCGAGGACGCCGACCTTTCCGCCGTCGAGGGCAAAGCAGTTCGCGAGATTGGCCGTGATCGAGGACTTGCCGACCCCGCCTTTGCCGGACACGACCGCCACGATGGACCCCACGGTGGCCAGTCGCTCGCGGAGCTGCGCCTGCTGGACCTCGACCTGGCCCGCGATGTTCGACCCGCCATCCCCCGCGAGGTCCTTATAACGTTTCATTTGTAGCGAAGGCGCGAGACCGCCTCGAGGCGCGGGTGGCCTGTTCGAGATGCGCGTGGCCTCATTTGGCGGGCTCCTGGTCAGGGCTCCAGGCGGCGACGGCGACGAAGAGCGCGGCGACGATGGTGACGATGAAGAACACGGCGGCGCCCGCGCGAAACGTGATCTCCCCGCCCCACGGCGCGGCCACGCTGGCCGTCTCCGCTCGCAAGGCGACGCGCAGGACCGCCCAGGCGCGCAGGGCCATGAACAGGGTCAGAATGCGCGCGAAGTCGCGGCGGCCGAGGACCCAGCGCTCGAACCAGACGCGCGGGCGCCGCAGCAGATACGGAATGGCGATGACGAAGATGAGGCCGAGGACCAGCCACAGAATGCCACGGCCGGCGAAGGCGCCCCGCACGCCGACGCCGTGGAAGGCAAGCCACACGCCCCCGATCCAGTACACGATGCCGTAGACGAGATACGCGCGCGCGGCATCACGAAAGCGATCGCCGGGATCGAACGGCCGCGCGGGTGTCATCCCTGCGGACGGAAGCGTCCGCCCCAGCGCGCGCGCACATCGGCCAGGAGCGCCGGCGTGATCACCGTTTCGCCCCGGCTGCGCGCATAGGCCTCCACGCCCTTCACCACCATCCCGCGCGCGAAGCTCGGAATGGCGGCCAGCCGCTCGCGCGCCGATTCGTCCCACACGAGGTCGTAGTTCACGGGCAGCCCGAACGTCAGCGTCGCCGGCAGCTCGATGACCCGGCCGCCGTGAAGGCCCGGCTGGTAGCCGCACGCCGGATCCTCGGCAAGGTAGTCGCCGTAGGTCGCGTAGGCGCGACAGCGGCAGCCGCCGCAGAGCTTGGAGAATTCGCAGGCGCCGCAGCGGCCGCCGAGCCTCGGCTCCCGCAGGTCGTCGAAGACCGGCGCGCCGGTCCAGATGTCGGTGAAGCTCGTCTGCCGAAGATTCCCGGCCGCCACGGGCATGTAGGGGCACGGCGTGACCTCCCCCTCGGGCGTGATCCGACAGTAGTACTTCCCCGCCGGGCACGAGCCGTGCGCGTAGTTCTTGAGCAGCGGGGACGACGGATTGAGCTCGTAGAGGATACGGCGAAAGTGCGGCGCGCACTTCGCGCGGATGAGCAGGCCGTCGGCGTGCCCGATCGGCGTCGACCACGGATCCTCGAATGCCGGCGCGGCGGGGCCGCCGGCCATGCCGAGCATCCGGCGCACGAATCCCGGCGGGCCGTCGCCGACGCCCTGCATCCTCGCCAGGTACGCGAGGATGCGCTCGTAGGCCGCGGCGTCGATATCGGTGAGATCCCGGCCGCGGCCCGTGCGCACGAGGAAGAAGAAGTTCAGCACCTTCGCGCCGAGGCGGTTGGCGAGCTCGATCATCGCCGGCACCTCGTCGACGTTCCAGTCGGTCACCGACATGTGCAGCGAAAAATCGAGCCCCTCGTCCGTCAGCACGCGGGTGGCCCGCACCGCGCCGTCCCAGGCGCCGGGCAGCCGCCGGAACGCGTCATGCTTCCCGCGGTCGGTCGAATCGAGGCTGATCGACGCGCCGAGCACGTTGTGCTCGCGCATCGCCCGTGCCTCTTTCTCCCGCAGCAGGACCCCGTTGGTGCCGAGCACCGTGGTGAACTTCTTCGCCGCCGCGTGCCCCGCGATCTCGAACAGATCCTTTCGTAGGAATGGCTCGCCACCCGTCAGGATCAAGAACACGTTGGGATTGACGACCGCGATCTCATCGATGACGCGCCGACACTCCTCCGTGCTCAGCTCCCCGCGCGTATCGACCGCGCCATGCGCCGACATATAACAATGCGCACACTCGAGATTGCACCGCTGCGTCAAATTCCACGACACCGAATACACCGTATACGGCGCCGGCGCCGCAGGCGGCGATGACGAGGAGGATGAATCGGAGAACGGTGATGAAATGGAAGAGGACGAAGTCGAAGAGGGCGATGACGATGACAACGACGACTCAGTCATTTGCAGAAGAGGAGAACCGCCGACCGAGGCGGCTCGGGGTGCGGGGCGGGGTAGGGTCCGCCGACCCGTTTCCCGCGGACCTGACATAGAGTG
>DASTCJ010000051.1:0-10684 GCA_035605575.1 Candidatus Methylomirabilota bacterium | reverse complement strand
CGCCACGATCAAGGAAAAGCATCTGCTCTGCGAGCAGATGGCCCACGAGCTGCGGCTGCCCCTCATCCGTCTCGTCGAAGGCTCCGGTGGCGGCGGCTCGGTCAAGACGATCGAGACGACCGGCCGCGCCAACGTGCCCGGCGTGTCGGGCTGGGAATGGGTGGTCTCGAACATGGCCGCCGTGCCGCGCGTCGTGCTCGGCCTCGGCTCGGTGGCCGGCCTCGGGGCCGCCCACCTGGCGGCCGCGCACTACTCGGTGATGGTGAAGGAGCTGTCAGCGCTCTTCGTGGCTGGGCCGCCGGTCGTGGAGCGGCTGGGGCAGAAGCTGAGCAAGAACGAGCTCGGCGGCTGGGAGATCCAGCTGAAGGCCGGCGCCGTCGACGACGCCGTCGACACCGAGGCGGAGGCGTTTGCCCGTGCCCGGCGCTTCCTGTCGTATCTGCCGCCGTCGATCGACGAGCTGCCACCGCGTGGGCCGGTGAGCGATGATCCGGCCCGGCGCACGGACTGGCTGATGGACGCCATTCCGCGAGACATCCGCAAGCCGTACAAGATGCGCGCGATCGTCGAGGCGCTCGTCGACCGGGACTCGTTCTTCGAGATCGCGCCGCTCTACGGTCGCTCGATCATCACCGGCCTCGCGCGGCTGGACGGCTGGCCGGTGGCCCTCATGGCCAGTGATCCTTACTTCTACGGCGGCGCGTGGGCGGCCGACACCTGTCAGAAGGTCGAGCGCTTCGTCGACCTGGCGCAGACGTTTCATTTGCCGATGGTCTATCTCGTCGACTGTCCGGGCTTTCTCATCGGCCTCGACGCCGAGCGGACCGGGACCATCAAGCAGGGCGTGCGCGCGATGTCGGCCATCTGGCAGACGACGATTCCGTGGTGCGCCGTGATCGTGCGCAACTGCTTCGGGGTAGCCGGCGCCGCCCATCGCAATGGCGGGCGGTACTGCACCCGCTACGCGTGGCCGTCGGGCCGCTGGGGATCGTTGCCGCTCGAGGGAGGCATCGAGGCGGCGTACCGCGCCGAGCTCGACGCCGCCACCGACCCGGCGGCGAAGCTGGCTGAGATCGATGAGCGGCTGACCAAGCTGCGCTCGCCATTTCGGTCGGCGGAGACCTTCTGGATCGAGGAGATCATCGACCCGCGCGGCACGCGCGGGCTGCTCTGCGAGTTCGCCGCGCTGGCCGCGCCACGCCGGAGGCCGGGTCCGTCGACGCACGCCATGCGGCCGTGACTGCTACCGATCTTGGTGGCGGGCCGGGAAAGCCGGAGTAAGGTAAAGGCACCCTACCGGGCCAAGGAGCCATCGATGAGGTTGGTCAGCTGCCTCACGGTCGTCTGCCTGCTGTTGTCGGCCGCTCCCGCGTCGGCGGAGTGGTTCGCCGACGTCTATGTCGGCGGGAGCTTCACCGAGGACCATGACGTCACCGTGCACAGCACGCCGGGCCAGACAGACTTTCGGAACGTCGAGTTCGATCCGTCGCTCGCCTACGGCGGGCGCTTTGGTCGTTACTTCGACGCCGTCCCGTTCCTCGGGCTCGGCGTCGATTACTTCCACTTCTCACCGCGGATCGGCCCGCAGGCGGTCACCGTGGACGGCTGCGTGCCGTCCGGCGGCTGCGGCGGCGGGCCGAGCGGCACGCAGCGGATCGACGTCGAGACGATGGCGCTCTCGCTCGATGTCTTCTTGCGGCTGCCGCTGTTGAAGAGTAAGGCGGCGCCCTACGGCGCACTGCAGCCGTACATCATGGGGGGCGCTCCGTTCTTCATCACGACCGTCACCCCGCGAACCACGGCGTTGTTCCGTAATCATCAGGACGATACCGACTACTCGTTCGGATACAAATACGGCGCCGGGCTCGCCTTCCATATCCTGCCGAACCTGATGCTGTTCGGCGAGTACCGCTTCACGCACGTGCCGGTCTCGGTCGACGATCTCCGCGGCGCCGATACCCGCGAGGCGCGGCTCAAGACGAATCTGGACTCCCACTCGGCGCTGCTGGGACTCTCCGCGCGCTGGTAAACCCCGCGCTCACATGAATCCTCCGGTCACCCGGCGCTTGACCACCGCCTCGTACACCCACCGCGTCATCGTCACGATGTCGAAGAATGGCCGGCCGGTGGCGGCCTGGATGGCGTATCCCCACGACGAGAAGTTCGTGCCCTCGCAGACGAAGGCGCCGATCTGTGGCGTCCGCTCCACCATCCGTTGCGCCAGCGCCACCAGCTGCGCTTCGGCCTTGTCGGTGTCGATCCAGTCGCGGTTCTGAACGAACACGTCGTAGAAGTCCGGCGCTTCCTGCGACCCGCCGAGCACGTGCGGGACGCCGTCGGCGCCGACAGCGGCGAGCACCCGCGGATTGAGCGCGGCGGAATGCGCGGTGAGCACCCCGATCGTCTGATCGGGCCGCAGCATGCGATGGACCACCGGCATCTGCAGCAAGCTCGACGTGAACAGCGGCACCGTGACCGCCGCCGCCATCTCGCGCTGGAACAGCGCCAGGAATCCGCACGTGGTCGTGATCGCGCGGCAGCCCGCGGCCTCGAGCTCCTGCGCGGCGTCGATGAACGGCTTGAGCAACGCGGGATCCTGCTCGTGCACGACGCGCCGCGGCGACGCGCCGCGCACGATGCTGAACCGGACCGGAAAATCGAAGGTGGTGGCGTTGCCCACGTCGCCCGGGATGCGGGGGAACACCGTGTCGAGCGTCAAGACGCCCACCGCCTCGCCATAGTTGCCGCGTCCGCCTCGCACGATCGGCATGGCTGCACTCCTGTCGCGGCCGGCGGTCACACGGACGTCGGAAGATCGAGCGTGGTGACGCGACGGAGCTCGCGACGGTACTTGGTGTCCTCGAACGGCGTCGCCCGATGCATGGTGCAGCGATTGTCCCAGATGACGAGGTCGCCGACGCTCCAGCCATGGCGATACACGAACGCCGGCTGCGTGGCGTGCTCGATGAGATCCCGGAGCAGCAGGCGTCCCTCCGGTACCGGCCAATCGATGATGCGCGAGGCATGCGAGGCGAGGTAGAGGGCGCGGCGCTTGGATCGCGGAATGGTGCGCACGAGCGGATGCACGGCGCCCTTGAGCTTGTCCGCCTCGTCGGCCGAGAACTCGAAGCCGAGCGTCTGGCGCGAATACGCGATCGAGTGGTGCACGCGGAGGCCTTCGAGGCGGGTCTTCATGTCGTCCGGCAGCGCGTCGTAGGCGGCCCGCATGTCGGCATACTCGGTGTCGGCGCCGGCCGGCGGAATGACCTTGGCGTGGAGCATCGAGTACCGTCCCGGCGGATCCTGAAACGACGCGTCGGTGTGCCAGAGCCGGTTGCCAAGGCTGTAGGCGCGCCGTCGGTTGTCGGTGCTCATGATCTCGCCGTTCTCGTCGACATTCGAGATGTCGCCCAGCGCCTCGTTGCCGAAGCGATTCTTCACCAGCGCGCTCGAGCCGAGCTTGGTGTGCAGCTCGCCGTCCAGTCGCTGCGCGAAGGCCAGATGCTCCTGATCGACGAACGTCTGCTCGCGGAACACCAGCACGGCGTGCTCGTCCATGCCGGCACGAATCTCCGCAAGCGTCTCCGGATCGTGGACCTGCCGCAAGTCGACGGGACTCACCTCGGCGGCGAAGTGCTGTTGCAGCTTGCGGAATGTCAGGCGCATCGCTCCCCCTTCCGTCAGCTCGGCAGCCGCTCGTACATGTTGTGCACGTCGTGGCCGTGGAAGCGCGCGACCTGGTTGGTGGGCGCCAGCGGCTCCTCGTAGAAGAAGCGCGGCAGCTCGTCGTCCTGGGCACTGAAGCCGGCACGCCGGTTGAACTCGGTCTCCAGCTTCAGGGTCTCGCGACCGAGCTGGGCGAAGAACTCCTTGCTCAGGCTCGTGCCGTGGGCGGCGTTGGCCGCATCGACGATGAACTCGACGTTCGGCTCGGTGACGCTGCGGCCGAAGATGCAGAGTCCGAGCGAGTCGGTGGCCGCGCAATTCGTCTGCGCGACCAGGCTCTGTTCGATCAGGGCGTCGATGTCCATGTCGCGCGTCTTGAGCCGGGGCAGGTTGCCCACGGTGTGATCGGCGCCCTGCGCGCTCGCCATCATGGCCACGCCGGTCGCTTCCACCACGCGCGGATCGTAGGCGCTGATCGTCTGCTTCTTGATCACCGGCACACGGCGGACGTTGTAATGCGCGCCGACGCGTGCCGCTCCTTCCGCCCAACGCCGGCCGTCGGCGGTGCCCTCGAACATCTGGCGCAGCACGTCGGCCATGAACTTGGTGTCACCGAAGGCACCGAGGCCGGCCTCCATCAGCACGCCGATGGTGCCGCCGAGCTCGATGGTGTCGACCCCGAGGTCGTTGGCGACGTGGTTCATCTGCGCGAGATCATCGGGCTCGGTCAGGCCGCAGTTGGCGCCCAGCAGCCCGAGCGTCTCGTATTCGACCGGCGAGACGATCTCCTTGCCACTGGCGTCGACGTAGACGTTGCTGCATTGGATCACGCAGCCCGGCATGCAGGCGTGGGTCTGCTCGCCGCCGCGCGAGGTGTTGAGCGGCGCGATGAAGTCACCGCCGAGCTTGAACCGCTGGCCCGCGGCCACGTCGGCCAGGCGGCCGGCGCTGAAGTTCCGCACGGGAAGCCCGCCCATCTGGTTCTGGACGTCGGCCATGCCCATGGTGCCGAGCGGCTGGTAGAAGTTCTTCACGATGCCGTCGGCGAGCAGCATCTTGGAGTAGTCCTTGATGGCCGCGTTCACCTTCTTGGGATCGGCGAACGGCGGCATCTTGTCGAGATCGACCACGATGGCCTTCACCTTCTTGCTGCCCATCACGGCGCCGACGCCACCGCGCGCCGCCAGGCGCGACGGGCGGCCGTCCTTGTCGGTGAAGGCGATGCCCGCGATGAGTCCCTGGTACTCGCCGACGGGGCCGCACAGCGCGAACGCGATCTTCTTGCCGTACTTCGCGAAGAGGGCCTTGCCCGCCTCGAAGTTCCCCTTGCCGAGGAGCGCCGTGGCATCGTCGAACGTGAACGTGCCGTCCTTCTTCACGTGCAGGACGACCCATTCCGACGACGCGCCCAGCAGCGTGAATCCCGCGATCTTCAGCTGGCCCAGCGCGTAACTGAAGGTCCCGCCGCCATTCGCCTCCTTGATGCCGCCCGTGAGGGGGCTCTTGCAGCCGACGCTCGTGCGGTTGGCGTTCGAGAACGACGTGCCGGCGAAGGGCCCGGCGGAGAACATCAGCGGGTTGGCGGGCGAGAGGGGATCGACCGTGGCCGCGCCGCGCTCGAGCAGCGTCTTGGCGATCAGATAGCGACCGGCGCGGATGATGTCCTCGCCGTGCAGCTCGCGCCTGGCGATCGTGCGGGTTCCGAGGTCGATGTCGAAGTACGTGCGCATGATGATAGTCCTCCGCGTCCAAATCCTGCCACGTCTGCTACACTTTCGCCAACACGACCGCTTGCCAAGGAGCTCCGATGGAATTCGGGATTCTGTTCACCTCGCACCCCAACCACGCCACCGAGCCCTACCCACACCGCGATGTCCACGGGCGCGTCACCGCGGAGATCGAGGCCGCCGATCGCCTCGGCTACGACACCGCCTGGGTGGCCGAGCATCATTTCTCGAATGAGTACGGCATCATGCCGGACGTCTTCGCCTACATGGGCTATCTGGCCGCGCGCACCTCACGGGTGCGGCTCGGCACCGCCGTCGTCACGCTGCCGCTGTTCGAGCCGGTGCGCGTCGTGGAGAACATGGCGTTCATCGACATCCTGTCCGGCGGCCGGGTGACGCTCGGGCTCGGCTCCGGCTACCGTCCGTACGAGTTCGAGGGCTTCGGCCGCGACTTCGACGCCCGACGCGACGTGCAGGAGGAGGCCATCGAGCTGATCCTCGAGCTCGTGCACAAGCGTCGCGTGAAGCACAAGGGCACGTACTTCAAGTCGACGATCGAGGGAGACTACGAGGTCTTCCCCGTCAGCGTGCAACAGCCGCATCCGCCGCTGTTCATGGCGGCGGGCACCGACCGCTCGATGGCCTACGCCGCGCGCCACGGGTTCGGGTTGATGCTGTCCACGCTGCCGTCGGCCGACACGCTGGCGAAGCAGATCGGCTTCTATCGCACGCACCTGAAGGACGCGCCGGCGCCGCTCAACCGGAATCCGGCCTTCGGGAAGATCGACATCGCGCGGTGGGTGTACGTCGCCCCGAGCGATGCGCAGGCCAAGGCCGACACCGAGCACGGGATCGTGAAGCACATCTCGCACTTCATGAGCGGGGCCACGGCCGGCTACCTCGGCAACGTGTCGGAGAAGAACCGCGTCGACTCGCTGAGCTATGACGATCTGAGCGCGACCACGCTGCTGCACGGCTCTCCGGAGACGGTGGTGCGGAAGCTGAAGACGGTCGAAGCGAAGACGGGCATGACGTCGCTGCTGCTCCACTACCCTCCGTATTATGGCCACGACAAGACGATGCAGAGCCTGCGGCTCTTCGCGGAGAAGGTCATGCCCGAGTTCCGCGCGTGAAGTTCGGGATCTTCTACGAGCAGCAGCTGCCGCGACCGTGGAGCGAGCGCAGCGAGTACGAGCTCTATCAGAACTCGCTGGCGCAGATCGAGCTCGCCGACCGCCTCGGCTACGATCACGCGTGGGTGGTCGAGCATCACTTCCTCGAGGAGTACTCGCACTGCTCGGCGCCCGAGGTCTTCCTCGGCGCGGCCACCCAGCGGACGCAGCGCATCCGACTCGGCCACGGGATCATCCAGCTGCCGACGAATCATCCGATTCGTGTGGCCGAGCGTGTGGCCACGCTCGATCTCCTCTCCGGCGGCCGCGTGGAGCTCGGCCTCGGCGAGGGGCAAGGACCGGTGGAGCTCCATCCATTCGGCGCGCGCGTGCGCGAGAAGCGCGAGGTCTGGGAAGAGGCGGTGCGCGCGCTCGTTCCGATGTTCACGCGGCAGTCGGTGGAGTGGCACGGGAAGTACTTCGAGTTTCCCGAGCGCAACGTCGTTCCGAAGCCGCTGCAGAAGCCGCATCCGCCGCTCTGGGTGGCCTGCTCGAACATCGCCACCATCGCCGATGCCGGCCGGTGGGGCATGGGCGCGCTCGGCTTTCAGTTCGTCTCGCCGGAGGCCGCGCGCGCGTGGGTCACCGAGTACTACCTGAACTTCACGCAGCGATCGCAGCGCCTCGCCGAGTACCCGCCGAATGCGAACGTCGCGATGGTGAGCGGCTTCATGTGCGCGGCGACCGACGCCGAGGCGATGGAGAAGGCGTCGGGCTGGACGTTCTTCGTCTTCTGTTTGAGCCACTACGGCAAGCACGGGATCCCGGCGCCCGGTCGGGGCGACATGTGGGCGGCCTACCAGGAATGGCGGCACACGCCGAAGGCGCAGGAGACGCTCGGCTCCGGCCTCATCGGCTCACCCGACACCATCCGTCGGCGACTCCGCGAGTTCGAGGCGACCGGCGTCGATCAGGTCATCTTGTTGAATCAGGCCGGGCGCACCACGCACGCCGACATCTGCGCGAGTCTGGAGCTGTTCGCGCGTGAGGTCATGCCGGAGTTCCAGGCGCGCGAGCCGCAGCATCAGGCGTGGAAGGCCGACGTGCTGGCGGGTCGGATTCCCCTCGAGGACGAGCACGCCGAGCGCTACACGCGCTACGCTCACCAGAACGAGGACATCGTTCGCCTGACGCCGGCCGAGCTCAAGGCCCGGATGGCCGCGAAGGAAAGGCAGGCATCACCTCGCGGCTGAAGAGCTCGATCGATCTCAGCGCGCGCTCGATCGGCAGTGTCCCGAACAGAAATCGCCCCACGAAGTAGTTCGCGCCGGCCATCGCCAGCTGCCGCTGCACCTCCGCGCGCACGGTGTCCGGCGAGCCGACGATGGCGGCGTCCCGCTCGATTGCGCCCTCGAGCGAGTCGGCGAACGACACCGGCACCGTCCCGAACTGCCGCCAGAGCTGCGTGAGGCTCTCGTACCAGCGGCGATAGGCCGCGCGCGCGCTGCCGAGCGCGTCGCCGTCACTGTCGCCCACCACCACGTGACGCTGCATGCCGACGAACGGCGGCGGCGTCCCGTTCTCGTCCTTCCAGACGTCGAAATACGCCTCCACCAGCGTCGTGACCGTCGCGCACGGCGCGTTGCTGACGACGTTGACGGCGCGCCGGGCCGCCGTGGCTGCGGAGGCGGGGCTGACGACACCCTGCCAGAGCGGCGGGTGCGGCCGCTGCACCGGCGTGAGCTCGATCGGCACATTCGTGAACCGATAGTAATGGCCCTCGTACGTCAGCCGGCCGCCACGCAGGCCGCCCAGGATGACCTCGAGGGCCTCCTCGCACATCGCGGCCGCCTCGAGGAACGGCACGTTCCAGTAGGCGAGCTCGTACGGCGAGATCCCGCGCCCCACGCCGAGCTCGAAGCGCCCGCCGCTGAGATGATCAAGCATGCAGATCTCCTCGATCAGCCGGAGCGGATGGTAGAGCGGCAGGATGTACACGAGTGGCCCGAGGCGCAGTCGGCTCGTGCGCTGGGCCACGGCCGCCAGGTAGACGCCTGGCGAGGCGGCCATGCCGAGCGGCGTCGCGTGGTGCTCGGCGACGTGATAGGTGCGGAAGCCGGCGGCATCGACAGCCTCGACCAGGCGGAAGCGGTCGTCGTACAGCGCACCGAGCGGCTGGTCGGCGCGGTCCACGTGGTCGAATACGCCGAAGCTCACCTCGCGCATGGCGGCGACAGCATACTCCAACGTCTGCCTGCGGAGGCCGGCGGAGCGCCCGGCTGATCGGGCGATGTGCCTGATGACAGCGCCGCCGCTCGCAGCAAAGTCGCGTCATGACAGCGTCGTACGCTGGCACGACGCCTGCACTTCGCGCGCGTGATGCCATTGCGCGTACCGCCCCGTACTCTTGCGCGCTTCCGTCCGCCCTTCGCGCTCACCCTCGTAGCGCTCGTCGTGCTCATCGCCGGCGCCACCGCGCTCGTCGTCGGCGGCCTCGCGTGGCGCGAGCAGCGCGCCCGGTCGCGGGCGATCGTCGATGCCGCCATGGCGCAGACGGCGCGGCTCGCGGCGACCCACACGCAGCAGTTCCTTCGCGAGGCCGAATCGATGGCACGGCTCGGGCCGCAGCTGGTCGCGCAAGGACAGCTGAACCCCGGCGACGACCACGACATCGAGCGGTTCGTGCTGGCCGCGCTTCAGTCCAATCCTCGACTCACCTGGGTGAGCTTCAGCGATCGCGGCGATCGGTTCATCGGCGCCTGGCGTGACCCCGACATGGAGGTCTACATCAATCACTCCGAGCCGTACGGCTCGCGCATCAGGCTGCGCGAGCACTGGGTGGTGACCGGCGCGCCCCGCGTGCTGGTGCGAAGCTCCGAGGATCACGGTTACCGGCCGAGCCAGCGCCCCTTCTTCCGGGCCGCCGAGGCGCGCGCCGGCCTGGCGTGGACGGAGCCGTACGAGTTCTACGGAGGCGACGGGCTCGGCATCACGTGCGCGGTGCCCGTCCTCGGCGCCGACGGGCGCGTGCAGCAGGTGTTCACCGTCGACTTCTCCCTCGACCGCATCGCCTCATCCCTCGGCGCGCTCCAGCCGTCGCCACGCAGCCGGGTGCTCCTGGCCACGCGGGACGGCACTCTGCTCGTCGGCAGCGGCGGGCGCGAGACGCGCAGTCCAGAGGATGCCGCCCTCGTACAGGCCTTCGCGCCGCGCATCGCGCTCGACGGCGAGTCGGTCTCCGAGCTCGAGCATGCCGGCGAGCGATATCTCGCGCGCGCCGTCCCCATCGCCCTCGGCGAGAAGCAGTGGGTCGTGCAGGTGGTGGCGCCGGAGCGCGACTGGACGGAGCACGCCGACGCGCAGGCGCGGCAGACGATGCTGCTGGCGGCCATCGCGGTCGGCGTCGCGCTCGCCGGCGGCATCGCGGTCGCCCGCTGGATCGCGCGGCCGCTCGGCCAGCTCGCGGAGCAGGCGCGCCGCATCCGCCAGGGGGACCTCGACATCACCCTCGTGCCGCGCAGCCGTGACGAGATCGGCGTGCTCACGCGGGCGATGAACGACATGGTCCGCGCGCTGCGCGATCGCAACTTCGTCCGTGAGGCGCTGGGCCGCTACGTGAGCCCCGATCTCGCCGAGCGGTGCCTGCGGGACCGCGACGCGCTCCGGCTCGGCGGCGAGCTGCGGCAGGTCGCCATGCTGATGTCCGATCTGCGTGGCTTCTCCGTGCTGTCCGAGCGGCTCGGCGCCGAGGCCATGATCAACCTCATCAATCGTTATCTGGGACGGATGACGCCGATCATCCTCGCGCACGGAGGCACCATCAACGAGTTCATCGGCGACGCGATCCTCGCGCTGTTCGGGGCGCCGTTCGAGCGGCCCGACGACGCGCTGCGCGCCGCGCGGTGCGCGCTGGCGATGCAAGCGGCGATGGAGGAGCTGAACGCCGAGAACGTCGCGCTTGGCCTGCCCGTGCTCGCGATGGGCATCGGCATCCACACCGGCGTGGTGGTCGCCGGCAACATCGGCAGCACGGAGCACGTGAAGTACGGTGTGGTGGGCCCCGCCGTGAATCTCACGTCGCGGATCCAGAGCCTGGCCCACGGCGGCCAGGTGCTCCTCTCGAGCGCGGCCCTCGCGCGGGTGCGCGGCTCCGTGCGCGTCGGCGCGCCCATTCGCGCC
>DASTCJ010000148.1:0-15928 GCA_035605575.1 Candidatus Methylomirabilota bacterium | reverse complement strand
GTGTCGCTACACACCGGCGCGCTCGACGTCGCCCACGCCGCGCTCGAGGCCGTCGCGCTACGGCTCGCCCGTGTCTATGCGCTGCTCGCGCCGCACGCCGCTGCCGCGCACGTCATCGTCGCGTCCGGCGGCGGTATCACGCGCTCGCCCGCCTTCAGCCGGATGGTCGCGGACGCCCTCGGCCACGCCATCGCGTGGTCGCCCGAGCCCGAAGCCAGCAGCCGTGGCGCCGCCCTCCTCGCCCTCGACGCGCTCGGCGTGCGGCCGCCGCGCGATGCCGCGCCGCCCGCGCCCGAGGAGACCTTCACGCCCGATCCGGCACGCCACGCGCGCTACGTCGCCGCACTCGAACGCCAGGCGGCGTTCGACCTCAAGGTATGATCGTGGCCATGGATACCGCGCCCGAGATCCGGGTCGTCGAGGACGCCGAAGAGCTGGCGGAGACGGCGGCCGGCATGATCGTGGATCTTGCCACCAGCGCGGTGGCCCAGCGCGGGCGCTTCACGATCGCGTTCGCCGGCGGGGAGACGCCGCGTGCGACCTACGAGCGGCTCGCGCGCCAGCCGCTGTCCGAGGTGATGCCCTGGGCGCGCACGTTCGTGTTCTTCGGCGACGAGCGCGGCGTGCCCGCCGATCACCCCGACTCGAACTACGGCATGGCGCACCGCGCGCTCCTGGCAAAAGTCCCGATCCCACCGCGCCAGATCTTCCGGATTCCCGGTGACGGCAGCGATCCCGAGGCGGTGGCCACGGAGTATGCGCGCACGATCGGCGAGGAGCTGAAGGTGCGTCGCGGTGAGGTGCCGCGGCTGGATCTCGTCCTGCTCGGCGTCGGTATCGACGGCCACACGGCGTCGCTCTTTCCCGGCTCACCGGTGCTGAAGGAAGTGTTTCGCACGGTGGCCGCCGTGCACGCCGCCGCCGCCGTCATCCCGCAGCGCTTCACGCTCACGTTTCCGATTCTCAACGCCGCCGCGTGCGTCGTCTTCCTCGTCTCCGGCGGTGTCAAGGCCAAGGTCGTGAAGGCCGCGCTCGCGGAGGGCACGGCCACGCTGCCGGCCGGGATGGTGCGGCCGAGCGACGGCCGACTCATCTGGCTGCTCGATCGCGCCGCCGCCGCGCTGCTGCCCGCCTCGGGCGCGCGCCCGGACGCCGAGCGCAAGTGATGGAGCTCGGCTTCGTCGGTCTTGGCCGCATGGGCGGCAACATGGTGACGCGGCTCGTGCAAGGCGGTCATCGGGTCGTGGCCTATGACCGCTCGGCGGGCGCGGCGGCGCTCGCGAAAGCGAGCGGTGCCGAGATCGTCGCGAGTCTCGAGGAGCTGCCCGGGGTTCTGCATGCTCCGCGCGCGGTGTGGATCATGGTCCCCGCCGGCGAGGCGACCGAGTCGACGATCGACACGCTGGCCGGCCTCCTCGCCCGCGACGACGTCATCGTCGACGGTGGCAACACGCGGTGGAAGGACGACGTGCGCCGCGGCCGGTCGCTGGCCGCGCGCGGCCTGCACTACGTCGATGCCGGCACGAGCGGCGGCGTCTGGGGACTTCAGAACGGCTACTGTCTGATGATCGGCGGCGAGCCCGACGTCGTCGCGCGCCTGGCTCCGGTCTTCACCACGCTGGCGCCGCCGGGCGGCTGGCTGCACGTGGGCGCCGTCGGCGCCGGACATTACGTGAAGATGATTCACAACGGCATCGAGTACGGGATGATGCAGGCCTACGCCGAGGGCTTCGAGCTCATGTCGGCCTCCGACTATCGCCTGGATCTGCCCGCCATCGCGACGCTCTGGAACCAGGGCAGCGTGGTGCGCTCCTGGCTGCTCGAGCTCACCGCGGACGCGCTCGCCGCCGATCCGGCACTCGCGCATCTGAAGCCCTATGTCGAGGACTCCGGTGAGGGCCGCTGGACGGTGGAGGACGCCGTCGAGAAGGCCGTGCCGGCGCCGGTGATCACGGCCGCGCTCTACGCGCGGTTCCGCTCGCGGCGGGACAACTCGTTCGCGGACCGGCTCCTCGCCGCGCTTCGCAACCAGTTCGGTGGTCATGCCGTTCGCCGATGAGCCGTTCGCGCTCGTCATCTTCGGCGCCTCCGGCGATCTGACGCGTCGCAAGCTCATCCCCGCGCTGTGGAGCCTCTATGCGGCGCGTACGCTGCCGGAGCCGTTCACCATCGTCGGCACCGCGCGCACGGAGCTGAGTGACGAGGCGTTTCGCAGCCAGATGCGCGAGGCGGTCGCGGCCTTCGCGCGCGTGAAGATTCCGTCGGCCATGGTCTGGGATCGCTTCGCCCAGAACCTCGTGTACGTCGCCGGCGATCCGAGCCGGTCCGATCTCTACCCCCGCCTCAAGGAGCGCCTCGACACGCTCGAGCGCGCGCGCGGCGGTCCGACGAACCGCGTCTTCTACGCGGCCACGCCGCCCAGTCTCTACGACGACATCGCCGACCACCTGGGCGCCGCCGACCTCGCCCGGGCGCCGAACGGGTGGACGCGCGTGGTGATCGAAAAGCCGTTCGGGCGCGATCTCGAAAGCGCGCGCGCGCTGAACCGGCAGCTGACGTCGGTCTTCAACGAGGAGCAGATCTACCGGATCGATCACTACCTCGGCAAGGAGACGGTGCAGAACATCCTCGTCTTCCGCTTCGCCAACGGGATCTTCGAGCCGCTGTGGAACCGCAACCACGTGGCCGAGGTCCAGATGACGGTGGCCGAGACGATCGGCGTCGAGGGACGCGGCTCGTATTACGAGGAAGCGGGCGCGCTCCGCGACATGATCCAGAACCACATGCTGCAGCTGCTCTGCCTCATCGCCATGGAGCCGCCGGTGAGCTTCGACGCCGGTCCCGTGCGCGACGAGAAGAACAAGGTGCTGCAGGCCATGCGGCCCATCGATCCCGCCAAGGTGGACGAGGTCGCGCTGCGCGCGCAGTACGGCTCGGGCTATGTCGGCAGCCGCGCCGTGCCCGGCTATCGCCAGGAAAAAGGCGTCAAGCCGGACTCGACGACGGAGACCTACGCCGCGCTCAGGCTGCAGCTCGACAGCTGGCGCTGGGCCGGCGTGCCGTTCTACCTGCGCACCGGCAAGCGCCTGGCCAACCGCGTGAGCGAGATCGCCATCCGCTTTCATCGGACGCCGCACCTGATCTTTCGCCGCGGCGACACCGGGCTCATGCCCAACGTGCTGCTGATCCGGATCCAGCCGGACGAGGGCATCTCGCTGACGGTGGCGGCGAAGGAGCCGGGGCCGGATCTCAAGCTCGGCCCGGTCAGGCTCGACTTCAAGTACAACGAGGTGTTCGGTGGCGAGCCGCCGGAGGCGTACGAGCGCCTGCTGCTCGACGTGATCCACGGCGACCCGACGCTCTACGCGCGGGGGGACTGGGTCGAGTGCGCGTGGGAGCTGCTGCAGCCCGTCATCGACGCGTGGAGCACGACGCCGGCGAGCTTACCGGTGTACGAGGCCGGCTCGTGGGGCCCGACCGAAGCCGACGCGTTCATCACGCGCGACGGCGGCGCCTGGCGGGAGCCCTGAAGACCGCCCGGGGCGTGGCCGTCGCGCCGGGTGTCAGCGCGCGAGCGCGGGCTGCGCGATGGCGCGGGCCGTCGTGTATTCCGCGTAGGTGAAGATCAGGTCCTCCCAGAGCAGGACCTGCAGCGACGTCCCCTGCTTCTCGTAGACCTGGCTCACGCCGTGCTGGGCCGTCTTGTTGGTGCCGACGTGCCGCCAGCCGTTGGCCTCGAGCATCGTCCGCGTGGCCTGCGCGAGGCTCTCGATCTCGAGGCGGCCGCGATAGACCTCACGCGAGGCCGAGACCGTCGGCGTCTCAATGACGGTGGAGTCGCCGCCACGGTAGCTGAGGCCCTTCGGCACCGGGATGTCCTCGTGCGTGCCGCGCACGAGGCGCGGCGGATTGCTGGCGCACGCGGAGAGTGACAGCATCAGGGCGATCGCGAGGAGTGGGCGCATTGTCATCATGGCTGGGATGCTAGCAAGCGCCCCCCGTGCCGACCAAGAATTTCCGGTTCAGCGTAGCCGGATCAGACGCGCGAAATCCGCCTCCACCGCCCGCGCCACCTCGTCGAGCTGCTCGGACGTGAGGTCCTCGTCGAGGATGAGCACGACGATGGCGCGGCCGCGCTTGGTTCGTCGACCCACGTGCATCGAGGCGATGTTGACGTTGGAGCGGCCGAGGATGGTGCCGATCTTGCCGACGACGCCGGGGCGATCCTCGTAGGACAGCACGAGGATGTAGCCCTCCGGCGCGAACTCGATGTGGAGGTCGCGCATCTGAACGATGCGTGGCTGGCCGTCGAAGACCGTCCCCGCGATGATCTTGCGTCCGGCGGCCGTCCGCGTACACACGGTGACCACGCTCTTGTAGGCGCCGGCCGACTCGCTGCGATGGATGTCGAGGCCGACGCCGCGCTCGCGCGCCACCAGGTGCGCGTTGACGAGATTCACGGGTCCAGCCGTGATCGGATCGAGCAGGCCGGCCAGCACGGCGCGGCCCAGGAGCTCTGCGTCGGTGTCGGCGATGGCGCCGGCGATCGTGACCTCCACGTGCTCGAGATGCTCGGGATCGAGCTGGACGGAGAAGCGGCCGAGGCGCTCGGCCAGCGCGACGAACGGCCGGAGGTCGCCGATGGTGGCCGCGTCGGCCAGCGGGATGTTGACGGCGTGCTCGACCAGCTCGCCGTCACGAAACGCCACCAGCTGCCGCGCAACGTCGACGGCGACGTTGACCTGTGCTTCCGACGAGTTGGCGCCGAGATGCGGGGTGACGACCACCCGCGGGTGCTGGATCAGGCGGCGGAGCAGCGGCGCAGCCGGCGGCTCCTCGCTCCACACGTCGATGGCAGCGCCGGCGACCTGGCCGCTCTCGAGCGCCGCCAGCAGATCGGCCTCGACGATGATGCCGCCGCGCGCACAGTTGACGAGCCGCACGCCGCGGCGGGTCAGCGCGAGCTCGCGGGCGCCGGCCATCCCGTCGGTCTCCGGCGTGAGCGGCACGTGGAACGTGATGACGTCGGCCTCGCGCAGGAGCGTCTCGAAGTCCACGAGACGGGCGCCGAGGTCCCGGGCGCGCGCCTCCGGGATGTACGGATCGTGCACGAGCAGCTCGGGCTCGAACCCGCGCAGCCGCGCGGCCACGCGGGAGCCGACCTTGCCGAGGCCGACCACACCGACCACCTTGCGATAGAGCTCGGCACCGTACACCGACCGGTCCCACTCGAGCTTTTTGAGCCGCTGGTGCGCCTCCGGGATGCGGCGCACCAGCGACAGCAGCATCCCCATCGTATGCTCGGCGGCCGAGACCACGTTGCCGTACGGCGCGTTGACGATCACCACGCCGCGGCGCGAGCAGGCCTCGATGTCGATGTTGTCGACGCCGACGCCGGCGCGGCCCACGATCCGGAGCCGCGGCGCCTGGTCGAGCAGCTCCGCGGTGACGGCCAGCGACGAGCGCGTCACCAGCGCCTCGCACTCGGCCAGCGCCGCGCGCAGCTCCTCGGGCGACGGCTTCATCAGCTGCGTGAGCTGGAAGCCGCGCTCGCGGAGCCAGGCGAGCCCCTCCGGCGCGATGGCGTCGACGACGACCGCTCGCATGCTCAGCCCTGGATGGAGTACCCGCCGTCGACCGGGATGAATGTCCCCGTGACGAAATCCGAGGCTGAGCTCGCCAGGAACACGGCCACGCCCGCCATGTCGTCGATGGTGCCCCAGCGGCGCGCAGGCGTGCGCTTGAGCACGCTCTCGTGCAGCCACGGGACCTCGCGTCGCGCGCCCTGGGTGAGCTCCGTGTCGATCCAGCCCGGGAGCACGGCGTTCACCTGGATGTTGTCGGGCGCCCACGCAATGGCGGCCGACTTCGTCAACTGCACGATGCCGCCCTTGCTGGCGCCGTAGGCCGGCGAGAACGAGGCGCCGAAGATCGACATCATGGAGCCGATGTTGATCACCTTTCCGCCGCCCACGGACTTCATGACGGGATAGACGGCGCGCGAGCAGAGAAAGGCCGAGGTGAGATTGGTGTCGATCACGCGGTGCCATTCGTCGAGCGTGTACTCGTGCAGCGACTTCCGGATGTTCGTGCCGGCATTGTTGATCAAGATGTCGATGCGGCCGAACCGCTCGCGCGCCGACTGCACCATTCGCTGCACGGCCGCCTCGTCGGTGACGTCGGTGGTGACCGCGAAGGCATCGGCGCCGAGCGTGCCGAGCTCGTGGACGGCGGCGTCCGACTTCTCCGCGTTGCGCCCGACGACGACCACGCTCGCGCCGGCGCCGGCGAGGCCTCGCGCCATCCCCAGCCCGATACCGCCGTTTCCTCCGGTCACGATGGCCACTCGTCCTTTCAGGTCGAACACGGCGCCGCCTCTCATTCTGTAAAGGTTACATGGTGCGTTGAGCCGTTGAACTTCTTGCAATCGCCTCTTCGGCGGGACCAATCGTGGCGACGCGTGCTTAGCAGCACCAGGATCGTGGCACACGGGCTGCACTGTGCCGTCCCACGAGTCGTCCAGCGCCACGGAGGGTACCGCAATGATCGCGAACGTTCGACAGTTTCCGCTCGCCGTGCCGGCGGCGGCGCCCCTCCCTCGCGTGTCCGCGCACGTCTGGGGACTCGTTCTCGCCGGCGCTCCGCACGCGCGGGGCGCGGCGCTGATGCGCCGCGCGATCGATCGCGCGGAGCACCTCGTCCCGAATCACCGCCTGGTGAGCGTGCTGTGTCGCCAGACTGCGCGCGAGTGCGCGCCGGCGCTCGCCAATGTCCCAGAGATGACGCAGATCGTGCAGCCGATCTATCGCGGCAGCGCCGCCGAGCTGTTTCTGCCGGTGCTCGTGATCGCGCGTCGCGACCCGAACGCGGTGATCGTGGCGTTCAGCGCCGAGGAAGGCGCCGGCCACGACGGCCGTCTCCTCCCCTGCGTGCAGAAAGCCGTGCGCGCCGTCGCACTACGCCCGGATCTCGCCGTGCTCGTCGGAGGCCGCCCGCGCACGGGCCGTGCGATCGACGGCTGGATCGAGCCCGGGCCGCCCGTCGAGGGTCTCGAAGATCTTGCCGTGCGCTCCATCCGCCGCTTCGTGTACGAGCCGGCACACCGCGCACCGTCCGCGCCGGCGCTGCTCAGCACGGCGGCCATCGTGGCGCGGGCGCGGACTCTGATCGCCATGGGCCGTCGCTGGGTGCCGGAGGTGCTGGAGACGCTGGAGCCGCTCGAGGCGGTGGCCGACGCGCCCGAGGCCGGTCTGCTCTGCGAGGCGATCTACGAGTGCATGCCGTACGCGAGCCTGTCGCGTGAGATGCTCGAGCGCGGGCGCGACGTCGCCGTGCTGCCCGTGCCGGAGGCGATGGCGGAGAGCGGCTACACCGAGCTTGCCCGGCTCGCTTCCTGATCAGGCAGTCGCAGTCCCACGCGCGCGCCGTCGGCGAGTCCCTCGAAGCTGAGCGTGCCGCCGTGCAGGCGTGCCACGCGCTCGGCGATGACGAGACCGACGCCACGATGTCCGCCTTTGGTCGAGTGCAGCAGGCGGATCAGCAGCTTCGGATTCGTCGTCGGTAGCCCCGTGCCGAAGTCCCTCACGTTCACGACCACGCCCTCGTCGGTGCGTGACGCCGAGACCTCCGGCGCGCGGCCATCCGGCGCCGTTGCCTCCACCGCGTTGCGCATGAGCTCGGCGATGCCGAGCGTGAGCAGCGCGATATCGCCGCGCACTTCGGGCCAGGCGTCACCCACGATCCGCACCGTTCCGAGCCCGGCTTCCTGTCGCGCGCGCTCGACCACCTGGCGCAGCGACACGTGCGCGAACGGGCCCGTCTCCAGTGCCGCCACCGTGAAGGCCGCCGGCAGCATCTCCGAGAGCCGCACGAGCTGCTGGAGCACGGTGCGCAGGCTGTCGGCGGACGACGGATCGTCCGAGACGGTGCGCTTGAGCACTTCGAGATGCATGACGGCGGAGTTGAGCGGGCCGCGCAGATCGTGGAGGAGCCGCGCGAGCTCTGCCGGGAGCTTGCGCGCGGCGCCCTCCGGTCGCTCGGCCATCAGGTGAGACGCGCTGACTTCACCGCCTGGATACCGTACTTCGCCAGCTTGTTGTAGAGCGTCTTCAGACTGATGCCGAGCAGCTGCGCCGCCTTGCGCTTGTCCTGCCCCGTCTCCTCGAGCGCGCGCAGGATCAGATCGCGCTCCATCTCGCGAATCGGCGTCACCGAGGCCGCGGCCGCCGACGCCGCCGGCGCCACGCCGCGTAAAACATTCTCGGGCAGGTGCTCGGTGCTGATCAGCCCGGTGCCGCTCAGCACGACCGCCCGCTGGATCACGTTGCGCAGCTCGCGCACGTTGCCGGGCCACGCGTAACGTTCCAGTTCCTTCTCGGTGTCCGGGGCCACGCCGCGTACCTGGCGATTGTCCTGCCGGTTGAACTCGTCGATGAACGTCTTCGCGAGCAGCGGGATGTCGTCCTTGCGCTCGCGCAGCGGCGGCAGGTGGATCGAGAAGACGTTCAGACGATAGAAGAGATCCTCGCGCAGCTGGTTCTGCTGGATGGCGTCGGACGGAACACGGTTCGTCGCGGCCACGACGCGGACGTCGACCTGGATCTCCGACTTGCCACCACCCACACGACGGAAGCTGCCCTCCTGCAGCACGCGGAGCAGCTTGGCCTGCGTGTTCGAGTCCATCTCGGCAATCTCGTCGAGAAACAGCGTACCGCCGTCGGCGAGCTCGAAGCAGCCCAGACGCCGCTCGGTGGCACCGGTGAAGGCGCCGCGCTCGTGGCCGAACAGCTCGCTCTCGATGAGCGTCTCCGGAATGGCCGCGCAGTTGATGGCGACGAATGGGCGATTGCGCCGGTTCGAGAGATCGTGGATCGTGCGCGCGACGAGCTCCTTGCCGGTGCCGCTCTCGCCGTAGATGAGCACGGGCGCGGTGCTGGTCGCGGCCAGCTCGATCCAGCGATAGACCTCTTGCATCGACCGCGACTGCCCGACGAGCTGACCGAAGCTCCCCTTCTGCCGGAGCTGGTGGCGCAGGAAGCTCACCTCGCGCGACAGCGATTCCTGCTCGATGGACTTCTCGAGCAGCGCCTGCAGGCGCGTGGCGTCGACGGGCTTCGTCAGGTAGTCGAAGGCGCCGTGGCGCATGGCCTCCACGGCGGTGTCGACCGTGCCATGGCCCGTCACGAGCAGGACGATCGGCGGCCGGCCCGTCTCCTTGAGCTTCTGCAGCAGCGTCAGCCCGTCCATTTCGGGTAGCACCAGATCGGTGAGCACGACGGCCGGGTGCTGCGTCTCGATCAGGTTCAGCGCTTCCTCGCCGGACGAGGCCGTCTCGACGTCATAGCCCCACTGTCCGACCAGCCGGGCGAGTCCGTCGCGCTCCGCCGGCTCATCGTCCACGACGAGGATCTTGCCGTTCTTCGTCTGGTCACGCCTGCTGGGACTCACAGTGTTCGATCCCTTCCGGGCTAGACAGTTGTCGGCGTGCGGAGGCCCGAGGCGACCTGCCGCCGCGCGCATCCCGCCCGGCGCCGGCACCCCGGCGCCGGGCAGGTGCATGGCGAGCGATTTTACTTCTTTTGAACCTGCAGATTGTTGACGACGCTCTTGACGCCCTTGGCCTGCCACGCCAGCTGCTCGGCACGGACCTTCTGCTCCGGCGTCTCGACGGTACCGTTAAGGTAAACAGTGGCGTTGTTCGTGTCAACGTTCACCCGGGTGAGGTTGGACGCCGAATCGCCGACGAGCTTCGATTTGACCGCCGCGGTGATCGATGCGTCATCGACGTTCGTGCCGGCTGACTTGCCGGTCATCGACTGGCACGCCGTGGCGAACGTGAGGATCACCAGTAGCATGGCGACTGCTTTCAGTGCTCGACTCATCTGTCTGCTCTCCCTACCCTGAATTTGAATGGTTGCTTATGCGGCGCGGCCCAAGCCTTCGAGCTGCGCCTGGCACGCCACGCAACGCGTGGCGAATGGCATCACCTTGAGCCGCGCCTTCGCGATCGGCTCGCCGCACTCGCGGCAGATGCCGTACCGGCCGGCATCGATGTCGGCGAGGGCGCGGTTGACTTCCTCGAGCTGCCGCGAGCGACGATCCACCACCGCGGCCTGGACCTCATCGTCGTGCGTGAGCGACGCCGTGCCGTACGGATCCTTGAAGATCTCGCGCCGGTGCTCGTCTTCGCGCGTCGAGCGGGCGCTGGACGTGAGGGCATTCGACAAGGCGTTACGTGTGCTCTCCAACTCCCGCTTTATGGAACGCATCGCACTTCCTCCTCGGCTCGGATCGCGACTGCACGGGTTGAGGCAGAAGGCGTGCCAGTGCTGCGAAGGGCTGAGGTCACGCTGTAATTCCGCTCGTTTCCACCACACGTCCCACCGGGCTCGCGATAACATTGCGCTGGGAGGTGTAACAGTTACACCCTAAACGCGAGAAATATTTTCAAGAAGCCCGCGCGCGGCTTGGTGAGTTCCCGATATCGCTGTGCGTGGCGCTGGCACGCCCGGTGCAGCCCCCGGGGGCAGAGACAACGACCCCGGGAGGACCCATGGCACACGCACGAAGCACGCACGCAGCGCCGACCTCGGCGTCCACGCGGACCCGCGACGCCCGTCGCTTGTTCTTCAAGGCCGACCACCCTCGCGCGATCGATCGCTACATCGATTACTTCGGTGGCGCGGGCGGCGGCTCGGGCACCAGCAGCGACGATGTGTGCGGCGAGCCGTTGCTCGAACGGCTCGCGTGAAGGCACGTCGTCCCCGGCGCGTCGAACGAGTCAAGGAGGTCCGAGTGATGGGTGTCACGCGAACAATGCTTCTCGCCGCCTTCCTGGCGGTGACCACGGCCTGCGCCACCGTGTCCGGTGGCGGCAGTCCGCAGCCACAGCCGAGCGGGTCGCCGCGAACCGACAGCACGCCGGCGCCGCGCCCGGCGGCCACCAAGCTCGATCCCGCGCAGGCCGAGCGTCTCCAGCGGGTGATGATTCCGCTCTTGAAAGGGATGAACAAGCCGCTCGACCCGAGAGAGGTGAAGGTCGGCGTCATGGATGATGCGTCCATCAACGCGGCGAACGCCGGCTCCGGGCAGTTCATCGTGACCACCGGCCTGCTGCAGAAGGCGAACGATGATCAGCTCCGCGGCGTGCTGGCCCACGAGCTGGCGCACGACGATCTGCATCACGTCGCCAAGGCGCAGACGCTCGGCGCCGGCCTCAACATCGGCGCGATCATCCTCGACCAGATCATTCCGGGGAGCGGCGCGATCACGCCGATCGCCGGCGAGCTCGTGGCGCGCGGCTACAGCCGGAAAGAGGAATACGCGGCCGACGCGCACGGCGCCGAGATCCTGGAGCGAGTCGGCTATTCCCGGCAGGTCATGATCGACACGCTCAACTGGCTCATCTCGCAGACCGGCGGCAGCAAGGGCGGCTTCCTCGCCACGCACCCCGGCACGTCCGAGCGCGTCGAAGCGCTGAAGCATCTGAAGTAGTCCTCGTGGGACGAGGCGGCCCGGTGCCGGGCCGCCTCGTTCAGGTCCTGATGTCTTCCGGCACCGGCGCCGCCGGTGCGTCGTCGCCCGGTCCCAGGTCGTCAGTCGCGTCCGATGAGTTTGCCCAGCACGAAGCCGAGGCCGATCGTCAGCGCGATCGCCTGGAGCGGACGATCCTGCACGAACCGCCGCGCCTGCTCCAGGTACGGGCCCATCGAGCCCCGAATCTGTGACAGCTGGTCGCCTGCGTCCGAGACGTAATCCTGCGCGCGCTCGGACACGCGGTTCAGCCGGTTCTGCATCGCGGACGAAGCCCGCGCCGCCGTATCGCCCATCGACTCCATGCGCCGTTCATCCATCACGTGATCCTCCCTGCGTTGGTGGGGTGCGACTTCTATGCCAGCGGTCGCGCCCGCCGCGACCGTCCGCTCTCGAGCAAGGCGACGAGCGACTGCGGCTCGCGATAGAAGCTCGCGAACGGATCGGGCGTGCGTGCGAGTCGCTCGCGGATCGTGGCCAGCGTGAAGTCTTCGGGGTACAGCGGTCGCTCGAGCTCGGCCCAATCCACGGGCGTCGACACCGTGGCCGCCGGGTATTCCCGCACCGCCCATGGGCTCACCAGCGTCGCGCCGCGGTGGTTGCGATGGACGTCGATGAGGATCTTGCCCCGGCGCCGCGCGCGCCGCATGTCGAGCGTGAAGAGGCTCGGCTCGCGCGTGCGCGCCAGCCGGGTGATCGTCTCCGCCGCCGTGCGGACTTGCGCGAAGGTGTGCTCCGGCCGCAGCGGCACCAGCACGTGGAGGCCCCGCCCGCCCGACGTCTTCACCCACGCGCGCACGCGGAAGCTCGCGAGCAGATCCCGCACGAGCGTCGCGGCGTTCCGGACCTCCCGGAAGGCGATCTCCGTGGGATCCAGATCGAGCGCCATGATGTCGGGACGATCGAGCGCGTCGACGGTGCAGCCCCACGGATGCAGCGAGATGAAGCCGAGGTTGATCAGATAGACGAGCGTCGCGCGGTCCGGCACGAGCAGCGTGTCCGAGTAGCCGAGCGTGGCGTGCTCGCTGCGGATGCGGCGCGTGGGGATCCACGGTGGCAATCCCGCCGGCGCCGTCTTCTGATACGCGCACTCGCCGGTGATCGGGTCGGGCGCGCGCAGCAGGCTCACGGGACGGTTCGCCACGAACGGCAGCAGGCGATCGGCGACGTCGAGGTAGTAATCGATCAGATCCGCCTTCGTGACGCCGGCCTCGGGCCACAGCTCGTCGTCGAGGCGGTTCAGCAAGAGCTTGCGGTCGTCGACCTCGAGAACGCGGCTCGGCGTCGTCATGAGGCGCGCCGTCGCGTTGGCGACTTGCGCGCCGCCGCTTCGCGCCGCCCGTACGCCGCCGCCGCGCGCGGCGGCGCTTTCGTCGTGCGCGCCGGTTGCGCTTTCAAGCTCGCCTCGAGCGCCTGCATGAGATCGACGACCTTCGTCGGCGGCTTGCGGGTGGCCGGGGTCGCCGGCGTCTTGCCCTGGAGCTTCTGCTCGATCACGGCGAGCAGCGCGTCGCGATACTGGTCGCGATATTTCTCCGCGTCGAACTCGCCGGCCAGCGTGTCGACGAGCTGCAGGGCCAGGTCGATCTCACGGCGATCGAGCCCGCCGGCGCCCGGCAGCGCGAGCCCGCTCGGCGGCACGATCTCATGCGCGAAGCGCATCGTGGTGAGCGTGAGCGCCTCGCCGGCCGCCTGCACGGCGGCGAGATGCTCGCGCTGGCGGAGAACCACGGTGGCCACGCCAATGCGCCCGCTCCGCTTCAGCGCCTCCCGCAGCAGCGCGTACGCCTTGGTGCCCGTTTGCTGCGGCTCCAGGTAGTACGGCTGCTCGAAGTAGGTCGGGGCGATGGCGTCGCTCCGCACGAAGTCCCGGATGTCGATCGTCTGTGTCGCCTCCACGTCGGCCTGCTCGAAGTCCGCTTCGGACATCACGACGAAGTGGCCCTTCTCGTACTCGTAGCCCTTGACGATCTCGGGCCACGGGACCTCGACGTTCTCCTCCGTGCACACGCGGCGGTACGCGATGGGCGCCTGGTCCTTGGCGTGGAGGAGCCGGAATGAAAGATCGCTACGCGTCGTCGCCGAGTACAGGCCGACGGGAATGTTCACGAGCCCGAACGTCAGCGCGCCTTTCCAGATGGGCCGCATGGCTCGCTCACCGCCGCCGATGTCGCAACGGCTTGCGCACCTGCTCGCGACATTTCACATCAGGCCGCGCGGAGCCGGCGGCGGTCGGCCACGAATCGATCGACGGCGGAGAGCGCGGTGGCGAGGGCGAGGCCCGTCTGCACGGTGCCGGCCGCGACGCCGACCAGACGCCCGAGCGGCATGCGCGCGAGCAGGAAACCGACGGCCACGCCACCTGCGACGACCGCGTACGGCGCCCACCACCGGCCCTCGACGGCGCGGCCGAGGGCGTCGATCTGGTGTTCGATCACGCGGCGGGTTACCGCAATGTCAGCTTGGATTTCAGCAGGGTCACGAGCCATCGCCAGGTTTCCTCCAGAGATCTGAGCGTTTGATGCGGCCAATCGAGATGCGTGAGGCGCCAGGCGCTGAAGGCCAGACCGGCGATGGCGAGCACGGCCACGACGCCGCCGCCGATGACGAGATGCTGCCAGGCGGCGTCGAAGAGCGGCGCCAGCGCGCCCGCGATGAGCACAATGATCGCCGCGAGCAGAGCAATGGCGGACAGCACCGCGAGGGCGACGGCGATGGCGAGACGCTTGATCAATCCCTGCGTCTCCGCCCAGCCGAGCTCGAGCTCGAGCGCGCCCAGCCGCGTCAGGCGCGACAGCAGCGATTCTTCACGAGAGGATTCCGATGTATCGATGCGATGCACGGTAGCCATCGCTGGAAGAGGCTGCAAAACGAAGGCCAGCAAGGCTGGGCAGCGGGTTGCGTCATGGTGGGCAAACTGCTTGCACGATCAGCGGAATCGACGCTCAACCGAAATCGTGGGAGGGCACGACGTGATCCAGCCGCGCGAGCGGCTTCACGCGTGCCGCACGGACGGAGACGACCCCGTCCTGGATTTGTAAAATTCCCTCCGCCATCAAGAATGGCTCGGCCACGAGCGCCCAGCGCTGACGGGCGAACAGCTGCGGCGTCACGATGACGTTCGCGATTCCCGTCTCGTCCTCGAGGCTGAGGAAGACGAAACCCTTGGCCGTTCCCGGCCGCTGACGGACGATCACGCTGCCCGCCACGCGCACGCGCTCGCCGTCCCGTCCGGTGGCGAGATCGCAGGCGCGTCGGATACCATGTGCGACGAGCTCGGCGCGACGCAACGCCATGGGATGCGGCCCGAGCGTCACGCCTGTTCCGCCGTAATCGGCCACCAGACGCTCGGTCGTGCTCATCTCGCGCAGCGGCGACGGCGATGCATCGCACGGCGTCGCGGCGAACAGCGGGCCCAGATCGGGCTCGGCCGTGGTCCAGATGTTCGCGCGGCGCGTGCCACCGAGCGGCGCGAGGGCGCCGATCGCGGCCAGCGTCTGCATCTCGTCGCGCGCGAGGCCCGCGCGCGTCGCCAGATCCCGCACGGACGCAAACGGTCGTTCGGCGCGCGCGGCCACCAGGGCGTTACCGGCGGCCTCGCGCAGTCCTTTCACGTACCGGAGCCCGAGCCGCACCGCCCACTGAGCTGGATGGTCGTGGGTGCGTTCGTGACGCTCGAGCGTGCAGAGCCAGTCCGAGCGCGTGACGTCGACGGGCAACACCCGCACACCATGGCGGCGCGCGTCGTTCACCACCGTCGCCGAGTGATAGAACCCCATCGGCTGGTTGTTCAGCAGGGCGGCATAGAAGGCCGGCCCGTGATGCGCCTTCAAATATGCGCTCGCGTAGGCAAGCAGGGCAAAGCTACTGCTATGGCTGTTATGCACCACGAGATCGTTGGCGAGGAAGTTATGATCGCCTTCGATCTCGAGGTCGTATGTCTCTCGTCCGCCAACTGGCTCTACAGACACAACTCGATCCCAGTACAGATCGGATGTCGCCAGCCGGATCAACGGCGGAGAGTCGACAGCCCGCATGCACAGCGCCGTCGCCGCTTCGAGTTGCGGCCAGGTCACTCGCCGATGCACTCGCTCGTACTTGATGACGGATCTCACCCCGACGGGGATGATGTCCGTCGAGCCGCGACCACGCCCACCGTGCGCGAGAGCGCGAGCAGCGGCACGACGGGAATCATTCAAAAAATGGCGGGCGATGCTTCGCCAAAAGCGTTCGAGATTGTCGTGGCCGGTCACCGTCACCACATGGCTCCTCACCCGCCGACCTCGGTATGCATGGCTGCGCTCGTATAGACGACTGACGATTCCCAGGCGCAGCAGCAGATGCTGGACTCCTTCGGCCAGCGCACGCGACACGGTGTCGTAGGAAATATGGCCGG
>DASTCJ010000053.1:0-23287 GCA_035605575.1 Candidatus Methylomirabilota bacterium | reverse complement strand
CGCCGCGGTGATCGCCGCCGCGCTCGTGATCCTGCTGGCGGTGTTCTTCCAGTACACGCCCACCGGCCGCGCGCTGCGCGCGGTGCACGGCAACGAGGCGGCGGCCGCCGCCGTCGGGATCGATACCGCACGGCTCAAGCTCGGCGTCTTCGTGCTGGCTGCCGCCATCACCGCGCTCGCCGGCGGGCTCTACGCGCACTATCTGACGTTCATCAATCCCTCGCCGTTCGGCTTCGGGTATTCCGTGGAGCTCCTGGTCATGGTCGTTCTCGGTGGTGCGGCGAGCCTCTGGGGTGCCGTCCTCGGCGCCGCGAGCGTCGTGCTGCTCGTCGAGGCGCTGCGCACCGCGCTGCCACTCGTGACAGCCGCGCATGGTGCGGCCGAGTACGAGATCGCGCTCTTCGGGCTGCTGCTCATGGCGTTCATGATCTTCCGGCCGTCCGGGCTCGCCGGGCTGGCGCCGCGCGTGTCGTGACGTCGCCGGTCCTGCTCGAGGTGCGGCAGCTCGGCCGCGACTTCGGCGGGCTGGCTGCGGTGGGCTCGGTCGACTTCACCGTCGCAGCCGGCAGCATCAAGGCACTCATCGGGCCGAACGGCGCCGGCAAGACCACGATCCTCAGCATGGTGGCCGGCGCACTGCCGCCGAGCCGCGGCCAGATCTTGCTCGACGGCCGCGCGCTTCCGTCGAGCGCGCACGCCGTCGTCTCGCGCGGGGTCGCCCGGACGTTTCAGCTCGTACGGCCGTTCGGCGAGATGACGGTACTGGACACGATTCTCGTCGGCTGCCACCTGCGTGGTGGCGCCGGGTGGCTCGCGTCCGCACTGCGCAGCCCTGCTCAGCGACGGGAAGAGCGCTGCCTGCGCGATCGCGCGTGGGAGATGATCCGCGCCGTCGGGCTCGAGGGCCGCGCGGGCACGATCGTCACGAGCCTGCCGTACGGCGAGCAACGACTGGTCGAGATCGCGCGGGCCCTGGCGACGGGGCCCCGGCTGCTGCTGCTCGACGAGCCGGGCGCCGGCCTCGACGCCTCGGAGCAGCGTTGTCTGGCCGCGCTCGTCGACCGCGTTCGTGCCGGCGGCGTTGCCGTCCTGCTCGTCGATCACCACATCGACTTCGTGCTGGACGTCGCCGACGACGTGGTGGTGCTCTGCCATGGCGAGCGGCTCGCCGAGGGACCACCGGATGCGATCCGCCGCGATCCGGCGGTGGTGGCGGCCTACCTCGGCGAGGAGGCTGCCTGATGCTCGCCGTTCGCGAGCTGCGCGCCGGCTACGGCGCGCTCGACGTCCTGCGGGGCGCCACGCTCGACGTCGCGCGCGGCGAGCTGGTGACGCTCGTCGGTCCCAACGGCGCCGGCAAGTCGACGCTGTTGCGCGCCCTGGCGGGGCTGGTCGCGCCGCGCGGCGGCCGCATCGAGCTCGATGGTGCCCCGCTCGCGGGGCTTCCGCCGGAGGCAATCGTGGCCCACGGCGTCTCGCTCGTGCCCGAGGGACGCGAGCTGTTCGGAACGCTCTCTGTGCGCGTCAACCTGACGCTCGGAGCGTACGCGACACCGCGGTCCGGGCGCAGCCGCCGCATGGCCGACGATCTCGAGCGCGTGCTCACGCTTTTCCCGGCGCTGCGCCCGCGGCTGGCGCAGCGGGCCCGGACGCTGTCCGGCGGCGAGCAGCAGATGGTTGCGGTGGGCCGCGCGCTCATGGCCCGCCCGCGGCTGCTCCTGCTGGATGAGCCGTCGGTGGGCCTCGCCCCGCTCGTCGTCCGCGCGATTTTCGACGTGCTCGCCCGCCTGCGCGCCGAGGGACTCACCATCCTGCTGGTCGAGCAGAATGCGCGGGCGGCATTTCGCATCGCGGATCGCGGCTATGCCCTCGTCGGCGGAGCCATCGAATCGGCGCGTGTCGGCGCCGGCGCCGACGACGCTCGCGCAGCGTACGGATTCGTGTCGCACCCAGAGGAGGCTCCACGATGACGACGATGACCATGGCGGTCGAGAAGAGCCAACGCGCTGCTCTCGAGGCCATGCAGCTCGCGCGCCTGCGCATGCTCGTGACACGCATGGCCGAGCGGGTGCCGCTGTACCGCGATCGCCTGCGCGCGGCAGGGGTGCGGGCGGCGGATCTCCGCACGCTGACCGATGTCGCCTGGCTGCCCGTCATGACCAAGACCGACTTCCGCGATACGTATCCGTACGGCCTGCTCGCGGTGCCGCTCGACGACGTGGTGCGGATCCACGCCTCCTCCGGTACGACCGGCAAGCCGACCGTGGTCGCGTACACGGCGCGCGACATCGAGCTGTGGACGGTGATCATGGCGCGCACGCTGCGCGCCGGCGGCGTCGGTCCCGCCGACGTCGTGCAGAACGCCTACGGCTACGGCCTCTTCACGGGCGGTCTCGGCGTTCACTATGGCGCCGAGCGCATCGGCGCCGCCGTCATCCCGATCTCCGGTGGCTTCACGGAGCGCCAGCTCATGGCGTTCACGGACCTCGGCGCTACCGTGCTCTGCTCGACGCCGTCGTACGCGATCTACTTGGCGGAAGCAGTAGAGGAAGCCGGCATCGATCCGGCAACCTTGCGCTTGCGCGTCGGCTTCTTCGGCGCCGAGCCGTGGACCGACGGCATGCGCGCGACGCTCGAAGCGCGGCTGCGCCTGATGGCGCTCAACATCTACGGCTTGAGCGAGGTCATCGGGCCCGGTGTCTCTGTCGAGTGTCCGGAGCGGCGAGGGATGCACGTGGCCGAGGACCATTTCCTGCCCGAGATCGTCGATCCAGTCACGTTACAGCCGCTGCCGGCGGGCGAGACCGGCGAGCTGGTGCTGACGACGCTCACCAAGGAGGCGCTGCCGGTCGTCCGCTACCGCACGCGGGACCTCACGTTCATCGATCCCACTCCCTGTGCCTGCGGGCGGACGTCGGTGCGCATCGGCCGGATCACCGGTCGCACCGACGACATGCTCATCATCCGCGGCGTCAACGTCTTCCCCTCGCAGGTGGAGCACGCACTCATGCAGATGGCCGAGGTGGCGCCGCACTACCTGCTCGTCCTCCGACGCGAGGGCGCCCTCGACACCGTCGAGATCCGCGTCGAGGCCGCGTCGGCCGCCGACGAGGAGACGCGCGGCCGGCTGGCCGTGCGAGTGCGACACCGCATTCACGAGACGATCGGCCTCAGCGCGGACGTCAGTGTGCTGCCCCCGCGGACCCTCGAGCGTAGCACCGGCAAGGCGCGACGCGTGCAGGACCTGCGTGAACAAGGAGGCACCCATGCGTGACGACGAGCGCGAATGTCATTCGACCACCGGAGCCACGGCCGCGGTGCCGATACGGCTGTCGGCGGCACGGTGCCAGGTCTGCGGCGCCCCACATGCCCCGACGGACTCCATCTTCTGCGAGGCGTGCGGCGAGCCGGTACTGCTCTGTGGCTGGGCCTGACCGCGAACGGTGCGAACCAAGGAGGCGACGGCGATGAGCATTGCAGATCGACACGCGCTGGACATCATGTACTACGTTGCGACGCCGGAGTTCATCGCGAAATGGACGGACGCCAAGAAGGGTGAGCTGATCTGCCGCATGGAGCGCGCGATCGGCAGCCTGCCGCAGTTCGAGTCGATCCCGGCCATGCTCGCGAAGATGGACGAGGCCGGCGTCGAGAAGGTCTTCATCACACAGACGAAGATGTGGTCGTACTGGAACAAGTGGATGTACATGGACACGCAGCTCGAGGAGGTGCTGCAGTACACGGAGAAGTATCCCGACCGCTTCGTCGGTCTCGCCGGCTACAACCCGTTCCGCATCAAAGAGAGCCTGCGCGAGATCGAAACGGCGGTCACCCGACACGGCTTCAAGGGGGTGTACGTCCACATCTTCGGGTTCGATATCCCGCTCCACGACAAGAAGATGTATCCGCTCTATGCGAAGTGCGTGGAGCTCGACGTCGCCGTGTCTGTGCAGACGGGGCACGTGCTGGAGGCGATGCCGAGCGAGCACGGACGGCCGATGTACCTCGACTACGTCGCGTCGGACTTCCCCGAGTTGCGGATCCTCGGCGCTCACACGGGCTGGCCGTGGGTCGAGGAGCTGATGAGCGTCTGCTACAAGTGGGAGAACGTCTGGTTCGGCATCGACGCGTGGATGCCGAAGTATCTCAAGCCGGAGATCGTCAACTTCATCGGCAGCCGGATGGGTCAGGACCGCGCGGTCTGGGGCACCAACGGCCTGCCTTGGAAGGAAAGCCTCGACCAGGTCGACGCGCTCGGGCTCAAGCCCGACGCGCGGCGGAAGCTCATCCGCGACAACGCGCGCGAGCTGTTCCGGCTGTGAGGAGGGAACGATGAACACATGGGTGGTGCTCCCGGCGATCCTCATTTTGTGCGCGGCGGTGGCGATCGGAGTCGGCGCCGCCGCGTTCCTGGCGTTTCGCCGACCGTGGCGCGTGCGCTGCCCGCGCGACGGCGTCGAGGCGCAAGTGCAGGTCGACGCCGTCGACGCGGCGAAGTCGGAGCTCACCGGCCGGCGCCGGCTCAGCGTCGTACGCTGCTCGCACCGTGACCCGCTGACCGGCTGTGACGAGGCATGCCTCGAGCTGCCGGCCGAGACGCGTCACGTCGTGCGGGTCGACGACCCGCCGCTGCGCACCGTCGGCATCCCCGCCGTCCTGGTGCCGCTCGACGGCACGCGCGGAAGCGAGGCGGCGCTGCCGGCCGCGCGGCAGCTCGCTCGCATCCACGGCGCGCGAGTGCGGCTGCTGCGCGTGCTGCCGCCCCCTACGACGGTGCGCGACCTCGACGAGCACGTCGTGGCCTACTCCGATCAAGAGGCGGCGCGTGACGAGTACGCCGCCCGCTGGTATCTCCGCGGTCTGCGAAGTCGGCTGCCGGATGTCCCGGTCGACCAGGTCGTTCGCTTCGGTGAGACGCCGGCCGAGATTCTCAGCGAGGCGCAGGCGCCGGACGTCGCCTGGATCACGATGGCCACGCGTCCCGCGCGCGGGCTCGGGCGGTGGCTGCGTCGGAGCGTGACGCGCACGGTGGAGCGCGGCGCCTGGGTGCCGGTGATGAGCACGCCGTACGGCGAGTCGAGTCGGCCATGAACGGGGCGAATGCGGAGCGTGAGCCCGCGAGGCGCTGAAGTCTGGCACCGGAGATCTGGACTCCAGCGACCGTCGCCTGGTACGAGCGTGCGAATGCGCGCAGCGACTACGCCGCGAGTCTCCTGACCGCGGCGGCGCCGTGGCTCGCCGGCTGCCGCAGCGCCCTCGACGTGGGAGCCGGCTTCGGTGCCCTCGCGCTGCCGCTGGCACGCCGGCTCGAGCGGGTCACGGCGGTCGAGCCCTCGGCGCCCATGGTGGCCGCGCTGCGACGCGCGGTCGCCGACGGTGGTCTCGACAATCTCGAGGTTGTTGCTGCCGCCTGGGGCGACCGACCGCTCGCGCCCCACGACATCGTCGTGTGTGCGCACGTCGGCCCTCTGCTGCGCCGGGGCGCGCCGTTCCTCGCCGAGCTGGCCGGGCTGGCCCGGCGCTCCGTCGTGCTGGTCCGCGACGCGCCCGGCGGGGACGACAAGTTCTTCTTCTCGGAGCTCTATCCCGCGCTCCGGGGACGGACGTACCCGCGGGCGTGCGGACACGCTGCCGAAGCGCTGCACGCGGTCCGCACGCTGGGCGTCCGCCCGCGTGTTACCGAGATCACCTATCGCTCAGATCAGCCGTTCGCGTCACTCGAGGAGGCGTGCGACTTCTGGATGACCTACATGGGGCTCGAGGGCGACGGGCCGCGGGCCTACCTTCGCGACTTTCTCGGCCGGCGACTCTGTCGCGAATCGGGCGGCTGGCTCGCCCCGTTCCGCAAGCGTGCCGCCGTCATAGCCTGGGACGTGTGACGGCCCGGCCGAACCTATGACGAAGGTCATAGCGGAGCGGCCCGTCGCGGTGCATGATCGTGCGGCGAGGAAGGCGGCATGGACCAGTGAGCCTCGACGCCCTGCGGCCGACGCTCGAGCGGGCCGGCGACGGCGCATTCGTGATCGGCGCCGACGGTCGCATCGTCCTGTGGAACCGGGCCGCCGAGCGCCTGCTCGGCTATACGTCGCGCGATCTGCTGGGGAAGCCCTGCTGCGATGTCTTCGTCGGCACCGACGGCAGCGGCAACCGGCTCTGCTATCAAGGGTGTCACGTCATGAACCTCCTCAAGCTCGACGAGCCGGTGCAGAGCTTCGACATGCGCACGCGCACGAAGAGCGGTCGGGCCATCTGGCTCAACTTCAGCATCCTGTCGGTCCGTGGCGATGCGGCGTGTACCATCCATCTCTTCCGCGATGTCACGGCCACCCGCGAGCTGCTGACGCTCGTGCACGAGCGCCTCGCGGGGCCGTCGCCGGGCAACGCGCCGGGCAGCCCCGGCGCCTCGCTCTCACGGCGTGAGCTCGAGGTGCTGCGGTTGATGGCCGAGGGCGCGAGCACCCGCACGGCCGCCCAGCGGCTGCACGTCAGCGTCGCGACGATCCGCAACCACATCCAGAACATCCTCGTGAAGCTGGACGTCCACAGCCGGCTTGAGGCGGTCGCCTACGCCACGAAGCACCGCCTGTTCTAGAGCAGCTGCTCTACCACAACGAATCATTCGCCTCATTTCCCGCATCGGCAGCCCCGCCTATCGTGGGCACAGTTCGAACGTCCGTTCGGTGGGAGGTTCGGCGTGACGATCGGCGAGCGGTACAGCGGGATCATCGACGCGGCGTGCGAGGTCTTCGCACGGCGGGGCTATCACGTCGCGACCATCCGAGAGATCGCCCGCGCCGCGCGGTTGTCGCTGGCCGGCCTCTACCATTACGTCGGCGGCAAGGACGAGCTGCTCTTCCTGGTACTCGACCGGGGGCTCACGACGCTGTTGCGCAATCTCGACGAGACGCTGGCAGCGGCGCGTACGCCCGAGGCGCGACTCCTGGCGCTGATCCAGACGCATCTCGAGTTTGGGTTCACGCACACGGCGGCGTTGCGGGTCATCAATCGTGACTGGGATCTCCTGCCACGGCCCCGCCACGCCGAGATCGCGGCCAAGCGTCGGCTGTACATCGAGCGGGGGCTGCAGGTGCTGGCCGCGCTCGATCCGCATCATCGTTCCGGCGACGAGCTCTACTCGGCCACCAATCTCCTGCTTGGCATGCTGAACGGCATCGCCGCGGGACCGTTCGTGCGCTCACTGGAAGACGCGCGCGCGCTGGCCGCGCAGGTGGGCGGCCTCTTCCTCTACGGCTTCCTCGAACGCACGACCGATCCGGGCGATGTTGCCGTCGTCACGGCCGTGCGAGCCGCAGGACGTCGCGGGGCTGGGGCCCTGCCATCCGAGGCGAGCCTATGAACGGAGGCAACGCATGACACCTGAGATTCTCGTCGCGCAGTACCGGGATCTGATCGCCGAGCCGCTGTCGGCAGTGGTCGAGCGGTGGAAGCGCGATCATCCCGGCGGCCGCGCGATCGCCTCGTACCCCGTGTGGGCGCCGAACGAGGTCATCCACGCCGCCGGCATGCTGCCGCTGTCGCTCCTGGGCGGCGGCACCTCGGTGGAGCTCACCCACGCCGATGCGCGCTTCCAGTCGTTCGTGTGCTCGATCGCCAAGTCGACGCTCGAGCTGGGCTTCCAGGGCCGCCTGGCCGGCGTGGACGGGCTGGTCTTCTCCAACATCTGCGACGTCGCCCGCAACCTGGGCTCGATCTACAAGCGGAACTTCCCGGACACGTTCGTCGAATACCTCCACCTGCCGCAGAACTCGACCTCCGCCTCGGTCGTGCCCTACCTGGCTTCCGAGCTGCGACGGTTGGCCGCCGGCTTCGCGGCGGCCTTTGACCTCAAGGTGACGGAGTCTGCGCTCGCGGAGGCCATCGACGCGTACGACGCGCTGCGGGCGCGCATCCGCGCGCTCTACGCGCTGCGCATCGCGGAGCCGCAGAAGCTGGCGACCACTGAGCTGTACACGATCCTTCGTGCGGCGACGCTCCTGCCCGTAGGCGAGGCGACGGCGGCGTTGGACACGCTGCTGGCGGCGTTCGCCGCGCGCGACGCGCGCCCGCGCGACCGGCTGCGCGTCGTCGTCGAAGGCGCGTTCTGCGAGCAGCCGCCGCTCGGTCTGCTCGAGGTCCTCGAGGAGGCCGGCTGCTACGTGGTCGAGGACGATCTCCTGCTCGGCTGGCGGTGGTTCACCGCCGACGTCGGCGGCGACGGCGATCCCTTCGAGCGGCTGGCGTGGGCCTACGTGAACCGCGCGGTGCCGTCCTCCACGCGGCACGAGAGCCGCGAGCACCGCTCGGTTGGCCTCATCGAAAAGGTCCGCCGCGGACGCGCCGACGCCGTCGTGTTCATGCCGGCCAAGTTCTGCGAGCCCGCGCTCTTCGACTACGTGCTGATGAAGCAGGGCCTGGAGCGCGCGGGCGTTCCCCACATGCTGGTGGAGTTCGAGGAAAAGATGTGGACCTTCGAGCGTACGCGCAACGAGATCGAGACCTTCGTCGAATCGATGCTCTTCGACTAGGGCTGGAGGAGACACCCATGGCCGGGGCAGTGACGGAGCGGGCGTATCAGGGGCGGGTGCACGAGGAATCCCGGCGGTTGATGACCGCGTGGATGGGCGAGCTCGGGCGGGCGGAGGCGGAGAAGCGCGTCACGGGCGCGATCATGATCTCCGGCAACTGCGTCGAGCTGCTGCGCGCCTGCCACGTGCTGCCCATGTTTCCCGAGGTGACGGCGCTGCAGAACGCCATCCGCCACAAGTCGCTGCCGCTGATCCTCAAGGCCGAGCAGGTCGGCTACTCCTCCGACAACTGCGCCTACGTGAAGGCCGACGTCGGCCTCGTGCTCGAGGGTGGCTTCGGCCCCGGTAAGGCGCTCCCATTCCCGAATGTGATCGTGTGCAACTACGTCGGCTGCAACGTCTACGTGAAGTGGTTCGAGCACCTGGCCGACATCAGCGGCGGCAAGCTGTTCATGCTCGATGTCCCCTTCGCGCGGACCGACGCGCCGAGCGCGGACGACATCCGCTACGTTGTTCGTCAGCTCGAAGAGCTCATCCAGCTCTGCGAGTCCATGACGGGACGCCGGTTCGACATCGACGAGCTGCGCGAGGTGCTGGCGCTGTCCGCGCGCGCCCAGGACGGCTACGCGCGCTGCAAGCACCTGACGAAGCATCATCCGGCGCCCTTCGATTCGTACTTCGACTCCATCAACATGATGGGGCCCATCAACGTCTTGCGCGGCACGCCGGAGGCGGCCGCGTTCTTCGACGCCGCCGTGGCGGAGTTCGAGGGCCTTGTCGCCCGGCGGCTCGGACCGCTGAGCGAGGAGCGCTTCCGTACCGTGATCGAAGGGCCACCCCCGTATCCCTTCTACAAGAGCTTCCGCAATCTCTTCACGAAGTGGGGCGCGGTGGCCGTGCAGTCGACATACTCCACGGTGGGCGGGATCTGGGAGTTCGGCTTCCGGCACGATCCGCGCCGGCCGCTGGAGTCGATCGCCGAGCAGATGCTGCGCGAGAACCTGACCAACCGCTCGATCGTCGCGCGCTACGCGCAGATCCGCCGCTACGTGGAGGACTGGCAGGCGGACGCGCTCGTGATCCACTCGATCAAGTCGTGCCGCTTGTTCTCGGCGGGGCAGGGGGACATGCGCGAGTACTTCATCAAGGACCTCGGCGTGCCGACGCTCCTGGTGGAGTCGGACCTCGAGGATCCGCGGTACTACGCGGAGGCCCAGATCCGCAACCGCGTCGACGCGTTCTTCGAGGCGCTCGAGCACAAGAAGCTCGTGGCGACGCGCTGACGATGCGCACGACGATTCCCGTCTACTGCTATCAGTGCGTGGCCGGCCCCGACCTCTTGAAGGTCGTCGTCGACGACGGCGTGGCCGTCGGCGTGGAGCCGAACGAGGACGTGGCGGCCGAGCATCCGGCGTGCGGCAAGGTGTGCGTCCGCGCCTACGGGCTGGTGCAGAAGCTCTACAACCCGGCGCGCATCCGGACGCCGATGAAGCGCACCAATCCAAGGAAGGGCCGTGACGAGGACCCCGGCTGGACGCCGATCTCCTGGGACGAGGCGCTCGGGCTCGTGGCCGGACGGCTGACCCGCATTCGCGAGACGGGGCTCGTCGACGCGGCGGGCTATCCGCGGCTCGCCGTGACCTTCGGCTCGGGCGGCATCGCGCCCGCGTATCTCGGGACGATGGCCGCGTTCCTCGCGGCGTGGGGTCCGGTGGACCAGGGCATCGGCAGCGGCCAGGGCGTGAAGTGCTATCACTCCGAGCACCTCTACGGCGAGTTCTGGCATCGCGCGTTCACGGTCGCGGCCGACACGCCGCGCTCGGAGCTCGTGCTGTCGTTCGGCTACAACGGCGACGCCTCGGGCGGCGTCACCGGCGTCTGGCGCCACGCCGAGGCACGCACACGTGGCCTGCAATGGGTGCAGCTGGAGCCGCATCAGTCCATCACCGCGGCCGGCGCGACGGAATGGGTGCCCATCCGGCCGAAGACCGACGCGGCAGTGCTCTTCGCGCTGCTCCACGTGATCCTGCACGAGCGCGACTGGCGCGCCGTCTGCGACGTGGAGTTCCTCACGCGGATGACGGCCTCGCCGTATCTCGTCGGGCCGAGCGGGTACTATCTGCGCGATCCCGAAACGCGCGCGCCGCTCGTGTGGGACCTCGATCGCGAGCGCTCGGTCCGCTTCGACGACCCGCGATGCCAGCGTCCCGCGCTCGACGGCGCGTACATCGCGGCCGGCGTCGAGGTCGGCGCCGACGGCGAGTGGCGGACGGTGGCGGAGCGCGTCCGCCCAGCGTTCGCTCTCTTGCGCGAGCACGTGCGCGGCTACTCGCCCGAGTGGGCGGCGGAAATCGCCGACGTGCCCGCCGCGACCATCCGCCGACTGGCAGCGGCGTACCTGGCCCACGCGCATGTCGGCGCGACGGTCGAGGTGGACGGCGTTCGCTATCCGCATCGCCCCGTCGCTATCCTGCTCGGCAAGACTGTGACCAACGGCTGGGGCGGCTACGAATGCTGCTGGGCGCGCACGGTCCTGGCCGCGCTCGTCGGCGCGCTCGAGGTCCCCGGCGGAATCCTCGGCACCACAGTTCGCCTCAATCGGCCTGCGCAGAATCGACTGGACGCCGTCAAGCCCGGACCCGACGGGTTCATGGAGCAGCCGCTCAATCCCACGGCGCGCGAGCAGTGGCACGGCGCGCCGCACATCCGCAACGCGTACCGGACGCTCGTTCCGCTCGCCGATGATTCGGCGTGGTCGGCCGCGCTCGGACCCGCGCACCTGCCGTGGCTGTTCATGGACGCGGCGCCGGAGCAGTGGCCGGCGCCGACGATCCCCGACGTGTGGATCATCTATCGCACCAATCCGGCAATCTCGAACTGGGAAACCGGACGCATCGAACGGATGCTCGAGCGCTTTCCGTTCATCGCGGCTTTCGCCTATACCCAGGACGAGACGAACTGGTATGCCGACGTGCTCCTGCCCGAGGCCACGGACCTCGAGTCGTTGCAGCTTTACCGTGTCGGCGGCACGAAGTACATCGAGCAGTACTGGCGGCACGTCGGCTGGGCGATTCGCCAGCCGGTGGTGACGCCGCCGTACGACACGCGCGACCTCACCGACATCGCCACCGAGCTGGCCGCGCGCGTGGGCATTCTCGATGGTTATCTGGAAGCGCTCAACCGCGGCGCCGGTACCACGGTGCCGCTGAAGGGACCGAGCTGGGATCTTCGCCTCACCGCCGGCGCCGAGCGGCCGGCGGCCGCGCACATCTGGGATCGTGTGTGTCGCGCGGCGACCCGGTCGCTCACCGGCGGTGCAGTCGAGCACGACCTCGACTGGTTCCGCGAGCACGGCGCGTTCTTCGTCCCGTTCGCCGAGAGCCGCTATTACCTGCACACGGCCATGGTGGCCAAGGGGCTGCGCTACGAGCTGCCGTACCAGGAGCGTATGAAGCGAGTCGGCGCAGAGCTCGGCGCCCGACTGCGCGAGCGCGGCATCACGTGGTGGGACGTGCAGCTCGACGAGTACCAGCCGCTGCCCGCCTGGAAGGACTTTCCGGCCATCTGGCGCGCGACGGCATCGACCGCCGGCCGGTCCGAGGCGGAGTTCCCGTTCTGGCTGCTCACGAGCCGCTCGATGCAGTATTCGTGGGGCTCGAACGTCTCGCTGCCGATCCTGGCCGAGGTGGCGCGCAACGTGCGCGGCCACTTCGGTGTGATGCTGAACCGCCGCGCCGCGGGCGCGCTCGGTATCGCCGAGGGCGATCTGGTCGAGATCGAGTCGCCGACGGGACGGACGCAGGGCCGGGCGATCCTCCGCGAAGGCGTGCGGCCCGACGTGGCGGTCGCGCTCCAGCAGTTCGGTCACTGGGCCACGCCGTTCGCGCGTGATCTCGGCATGCCGAGCCTGAACGAGGTCGCCTCCATGGACCTCGCCCTCACCGATGCGACCGGCAGTGGCGCCGACCTCGTGCCCGTCGCCATCCGGAGGATGTGACATGCGCTGGGGCATGGTCGTCGACCTGCGTCGCTGCGTGGGCTGTCAGACGTGCACGATCGCGTGCAAGCAGGAGCACGGGCTACCCGCCGGCACGCAGTGGCGCTTCGTGACCGACTGCGAGGTCGGCGAGTATCCGGACGTGCGGCGAGTCTTCTTGCCGATGCAGTGCATGCACTGCGCAGAGCCGCCGTGCGTCCCGGTGTGCCCGACCGGGGCGTCGCGCCAGCGCGAGGACGGCATCGTCTCGGTCGAGTACGGCGCCTGCGTCGGCTGCGGCTACTGCGCCGTGGCGTGTCCGTACCACGCCCGGCACCTCGTGCACGCGGCGCACGGGTACTTCGACACGCCGACGCCCGCCGAGAGGGCGACCGCGCACGCGGAGCGCCACGGGGTCATGACCAAGTGCACCTTCTGCAAGGAGCGCGTCGACGGCGGCCGCGCGGCCGGACTCGTCCCCGGCGTCGATGCCGCCGCCACGCCGATGTGCGCGGTGGCATGTATCGCCGGCGCGATCGTGTTCGGCGACCTCGAAGACAGCGCGAGTCGCGTGGCGCAGCTCGTGGCGGAAGGCCGGGCGCTGCCGCTCATGCCGGAGATCGGCACGCGGCCGTCGGTCTACTACATCGCGGAGTGAGCCGATGAAAACGACGGCACCCAGCACACCGCCGATGCCGACCGATCCCGTGGTCCTCATTCCTGCCATGCGGCAGCGCGTGTGGGGCGTTCCCGCCGTGCTCAACTTCGCGCTCGGCGGCCTGGGGGCCGGCTTCTACGCGGCGGCGGCGCTGACGGCGGGGCTCGGCTCGTCGGCGGCGGTGGCGCTGGCGTCGTGGCTCGCTCCCGTCCTCGTCGGTGCCGGCTTCGTCGCCGTCGCGACCGAAGCGGGGCGGCCGCTGCGCGGGCCCCGCGTGCTGGCTCGCGTGCGGAGCTCGTGGATGTCGCGCGAGCTGGTCTTGGGCGGCGCGTTCGCCGCGCTGGCCCTGGCCGAATGGGTGGCGCCGTCAGCGGCGCTGCGTGCGCTGGCGGTCGCGGCCGGCCTCGCCGTGGCGGGTGCGCAGGGCGCGATCCTGCGTCGCGCACGGGCCGTGATCGCCTGGGACGTCCCGGTGATGCCCCTCGTGTTCATCGCGTCGGCGCTGGTCTCGGGCGCCGGCCTCCTCCTGCTCATGGAGCCGCTGCTTGGCATCCGCGGCACGTACGCCCTCCGCGGCACCCTGACGCTGTTGCCGCTGGCGTTCGTGGGCTGGTTGATGTACCTCGCGTGGTCGCCGGCGCCGGCGTTCGTGCGCGCGACCCGCGCGCTGCGCGGCCGGCCGGGCGAGGCATTCGGCATCGTCGCCTATCTCGTCCCGTGGACCACCATCGCGCTCACGCTCGCGCTGCCGCAGCTCGGCGCGGCGGCGGCGGCGGCGGGGGTCCTGCTGATCGCCGGCCAGGCATGGTCGAAATGGCTACTCGTGCTCACCGTCGCCGACGTGCGCCCGGTCACGCTCGGCAGGCTCACGCTCCAGAGGAGGGTGTCATGATCTACGGCGCCGGAGTCGACGTCGGCTCGACGCAGACCAAGGCCGTCATCGTCGACGAGTCGCACCACATCGTCGGCCGCTCGCTGATCGCCACCGGCGCCAACGTTTCGCGCGCCGCCGAGAACGCGTTCACCGCGGCCTGCGCCTCGATCGACCTGCCGCGCGACGCGGTCGGCTACGTCGTCGGCACCGGGTATGGTCGCTACAAGGTCACCTTCGGCGACGCGCAGATCACGGAGATCACCTGTCACGCGCGGGGCGCGCAGTCGCTCTTTCCGTCGACACGCACCGTGATCGACATGGGCGGGCAGGACACGAAGGCCATCAAGGTCGGGCCGGACGGGTCGGTCATCGACTTCTCGATGAACGACAAGTGCGCGGCCGGCACCGGCCGGTTCCTGTCCGCGGCCGCCGACGTCACCGGCGTCGGCCTGGACGAGATCGGCGCCCTGTCGCTCGCGGCGAGAAACCCGGTGCGGCTCACCTCCGTCTGCACGGTCTTCGTCGAGTCCGACATCATGTCCTACCTCGCGCAGCGCAAGACCATCGAGGACATCCTGGGCGGCGTCCACAAGGCGATCGCCACGCGCACGATGTCGCTCGTCCGCCGCGTCGGCGTGGAGCCCGAGGTGACATTCACCGGCGGCGTCTCGCGCAACGTCGGCATGGTGCGGGCGCTCGAGGCCGTGCTCGGCGCCTCGCTCAACGTGAGCACCGAGGGGCATTTCATGGGCGCCCTGGGGGCCGCCTTGTTCGCACTCGAGCGTGCGCAGCTTGGCGCGGGTGCACTCGCGGGGAGGGCCTGACCATGACGCTGGTGGCGGGGATCGACATCGGGTCGGGAACGAGCAAGTGCGTGCTCGTCGACAACGCGGGAACGGTTCGTGGTCGAGGGCTCGCGCGGACGAAGGCCGACTTCGAGCGCGTCGCCCGCGAGGTGCTGGACCTCGCGCGGGTGGACGCCGAGGCTCCGGTCGATGACGTCACCTACGTCGCGACCACCGGACTCGGTCGCTATGCGGTGCCGTTCCGCGACATCCAGATCACGGATCTGACGTGCGGAGCGCGCGGCGCCGCCACCGAGTTCCCGTCCACGCGCTATGTGCTCGACGTCGGCGCCCAGTGCTCGCGCGCGATCAAGCTGCGCGAGGGCGGCAAGGTCAAGGAATTCCACATGAACGAGAAGTGCGCGGCGGGCTCCGGCGGCTTCCTCGAGCGCGCCGCCAAGTATCTGGAGGTCGGCGTGGGCGAGATCGGACCGCTGTCGCTCGGCGCGGGCAAGCCGCAGGCGATCTCGAGCGTGTGCGCGGTGCTGGCCGAGTCCGAGATCATCAACCACGTCTCCGAGGGCGTGAGCGTGGAGAACATCCTGCGCGGCATCCACAACTCGCTGGCGGACCGGGCGCTGAGCTTGCTCAAGCGCGTCGGCCTCGACGGCGAGGTCACGCTCATCGGCGGCGTCGCGCTCCAGGCCGGCATGGTGGCGGCGCTGCGGGACAAGCTCGGCGTCAGCGTGAACGTACCGACGATGCCGCAGTACGCCGCCGCCCTCGGCGCCGCGCTGCTCGGCCTGCAACGGTTCCGGAAGCTCCGGACGGCGACGGCGGCCTGATCGGGAAGGAGGGGACATGAAGACCACGCACGTACGGGCGCTCGAGCCGGCCGATCTCGACGCGATCGTCGCCATCGACGGCAAGCTCACCGGGCAGACGCGAAAGGACTACTGGCGGACGCGCTTCGACATCGCCAGCCTGCGGCCACCGTGGATGAGCTCCGTCGCCGAGTGTGACGGACGGGTGGTCGGCTTCCTGTTCGGCTGGGTCGGCGAGTCGGAGTTCGGCATCGCCGGGCCGACAGGGTGGATCGACCTGATCGGAGTGGATCCCGCGTATCGCGGCCGCGGCGTCGCGCATGCGCTGCTCGATCGCTTCGTCGATGGCGGCCGCCAGCTTCGGGCGATTCGCAAGGTCGCCACCCTGATCGATCTCGGTCAGGCCGACATCCGGGAATTCTTCGTGCGTCGCGGGTTCCAGCACGGGCCGATGGTGCAGCTCGAGTGCGCGCTCGAGCGCTGACGGCGGCGTGCGCGCACGAGGAGGTGACATGACCACGTTCGAGTGGATCCGCTACACCGCCGACTACGACGTGGCACGCATCACGCTGGCGCGACCGCCGCTGAACATCCTGACCATCCCGATGATGGAGGAGATCGCGGCGGCGCTGGCGCTCGCCGCCGACCACGCGAGCCTGAAGGTCCTGGTCCTCGCCGGCGAGGGCAGGGCGTTCTGCGCGGGCGTCGCCATCGAGGACCACGTCGCCGACCGCGTGAAGCCGATGCTCGACGCATTCCACGATATCTTTCGTCGATTACGCGCGCTGCCCTGCGCAACGGTGGCCGCCGTAGGCGGCGCCGCCCTCGGGGGCGGTGCCGAGCTCGCGACGTTCTGTGACGTCGTGGTGGCGACCGCGGACGCCACGTTCGGCCAGCCCGAGATCAAGGTCGGCGTCTTCCCGCCGATCGCCGCGTTGCACTACCCGCGACGCATCGGGGCGGCCCGCACCGTCTCGCTGCTGCTGTCCGGCGAAGTCCTGGATGCCGCCGAGGCGCACCGTGTCGGCCTGGTCGATCGCGTCGTCGCGCCGGGAGCCCTCGGCGACGCCGTGGAGGGGCAGGTCGCGCGATTCCGGGCCCAGAGCGCGGCGGTGCTGCGCTTGACCAAGCGCGTGGTGATGGAGTCGCTGGAGAAGTCCTTCGAGCAGGCGCTGCCGCTGCTGGAGGACATCTATCGCTACGAGCTCATGACGACACTCGACGCGAGCGAGGGGCTCCGGGCGTTCGTCGAGAAGCGGAAGCCGGTGTGGCGCGATCGCTGACAGGAGCGCGACGATGGCCAGCATGACCCCGATCGAGATCCTGCGTGACGAGCACCGTACAATCTTGAGCGTGCTCGAGCTTCTGGAGCGCGCCGTCGAGCGGCCTCCGATCGACACCTGGTGGACGGACACGCTTGCCTGGCTGCGCGCGTTTGCCGATCACAGCCATCACGCCAAGGAGGAGACGGCGCTGTTCCCGGCGATGGTGAAGGCCGGGGTGCCGTCGGAGGGCGGGCCCATCGCCGTGATGCTCGAGGAGCACGAGGAAGGGCGCCGGCTGATCCGGACGATGGAGGCGACCACCGGCGCGACGCGCGAGATGGCCTGTCGCGCCTATGTCTCGCTGCTCCGTGCGCACATCGACAAGGAGAACGAGATCGTCTTCCCCCTCGCCGAGGCCGTGCTCGATGAGCGGACGATGCACGAGCTGGGACGCGCGTTCGACACCGTCGCGCTGGAACACGGAGTCCCGCCGCGTCCCTCCTAGAAGTTGAGGTGGGCGCCGAAGCCGATGTACTGGATGTCGCGCGTGTAGAACTGGCCTTCCCGGGAGTCCCCGATGTAGTACTCGAACAGCAACTGAAGGTTGCGTCCGAGCACGGAGACGCTGTCGAACTGGGCGCCCGCGCGCAACGATAGTGCCGGTTGCCAGTCGTTCGTCTGACGGCTCTGCAGATCGAGGGCCGCGACTGGTCGGAGGATCTGCCAGGCACGCCAGGCGCTTCTGTATTCGAGTCCCGCCTGCAGCCACCAGGGATCGAGCGAGCTGGGATCACGACGCAGGAGATAGCCCACCCCTCCGTAGAGACGGAACTCCGGTGTAAAGTCCCAGCCGAGACGGACGTCGAGTGTCTCGTAACTCAGGTTCACCCTGGTGACGGTCCCGCGAAGAGCGAGCTCGTCGCCGAGGTGCGAGCTCGTGTGATACACGCGCGCGAGGCCGGCCAGTGAACCGTGACGCCAGCCCAAAAAGAGCCCGAGCAGGTAGTCCTCGGTCAAGAGATCGTCTTCGTGGTCCCGGTCGAAAATCGGTGTGACGAGAGCCAGTGCACCGATATCCCACTGCTGGCCGGTCGACGTGCTCCAGCGATACAACGGCAGGTTCTCGCCGATACCGCCGGCAACGGCGGATCCGAAGTCGTCGTCGTCGAAGTACTTGCGGTATCCCAGGAAGAAGTGCGGCCAGCGTGGGTCGGCAAGCAGAGGTCGAAACAGGAGCCCACCGGGGAGAAATCCGGTGTCGAGCAGTGCACTGGATGTGGATGTCGCGTCACGCGTGACGCTGGCCTCCAGCGGGCGAGCTGTCGGTGCATCCGCAGCCGGACGGTCGCCCACGATGACGACGCGGGAGACTCCCTGGATCGTACTCAAGGCGGCGACAACCGCCGACTCGTCGACGTTCGCCAGATCACGTCGCGCGAGCTGGATGGTCCCGCCGCTGACCTGCAGGGATTGCGCCTGCACGTTGAACCGCCACCCGAGGATGGCGGCCGCATAGCCCTTGATGTAGTCGTCGGTGACCGGAGCGGCCTCGGCGGCACCGAAGGCAAGACTGACGACGACGACGGCGGCAAGACATCGCAGTGAGGGTCGCATGGTGTGCTTTCCGGGACACGCGCTCGCTAGAAGCGCAGGTCGAAGAGGTAGACGCGAAGTCCGACGGTCAGCAGGACGGCATCGATGTGCGCACTTTCTGTCCGTCCGTCGGCGATCTTGATGGTGTGCCCTCGCGACGTCAGATACCGTGCCTCGACGGCCGCGCCGATGTTGCTCGCAACCAGATACTCGAGTCCCGCTCCGACCGTCGCCGCAACACCCCAGCTGGTCGCGTCGATGTCGAGGCCGACACCGGGTGGTTTTCGGTCGTTGAACTCCGCGTACCCGGCGCCGACTCCGGCGATGGCGTATGGACTGAGTCGCCCGTTGAGCAGGGGATATCGCGCGCGCACCTGTGGAATGATCGTGTAGATGGCTTCCTCGCCGACACTTCCACGACCCGGTACGTGAAGGCGGACCTCGTAGCCTCCGCCCATCAGCTCGAAGCCGAAATGCCGCCCCAGATCAGCGCCGATCACGGCGCCGATGAAGTAATTCCCCGAGCCCCCCAGGGCGGCCGGCTCCGGACGAAGCTCGACGCCGGGCATCGAGTCGGCGTCCGTCAGCAGCGCGAGGCCCGCCTGGATGCCGATGTAGAAGCGTCCCGGGATTCCGTCCGGTGCCTCGATGGGTGCGGCGCGTTTGTGCTCCGGGAAGAAGAGGCGCAGGCCGAAGGCGGTGTACAGCGAATCGAGATCCTCCGAGCGCGATACACCATTGATTCGAATGGTCTGGTCACCGGCGATCAGATATTTGATCTCGACGCCGGCGGCGACGTTGTCGGCAAGGAAATACTCCACTCCACCGCCGAGCACGCCAACCACCGTCGAGGCGGGCGTGTCCACGGACACGCCGAACGCAGGGGCCTTGCGATCATTGAACTGGGTGAAGGCGGCGCCCACGCCGGCGAGCACGTACGGTGTAAGCCGCCCGTCGAAGACTGGATAGCGAAACCGCACCTGAGGGACGAGAGGCGCGACGACGTATTCGCCGAGCTCCCTGCCGTTCCTCTCCAGGCGACGCTCGAACCCGTCGACGGCGAACTCGACACCCCAGTATCGGTTGAAGTTGACACCGACCGATGCGCCGAGGAGGTCGTGGACGTCCGTGAAGGGACTCGACCCATGCCCACGGAGGTGCAGATAGTAGCGCGACTGGTCACTGTCCTGTGCCCGGGCGGGGGCTGCTGATAGCGCCACGATCAGAAGCGCAAGCCAGAACGCGACGCGTCGCCTCGGAACAGCCACGGCATCCGCGCCGATTGTCATGCTGGAGTCTGTCATCGTGGCGATCCTTCCTCCGTCGTCCCAGGAAACGGGCACGAACGAGCACCAACTTACTATCAATTGTCAGAATTGCGTTCAAGGCCCGCCGCGCAATCGTTTCGATTGGGCGTGCTCGGCGCGGTTATGATGGCGATGCCCTCTGTCTCCCCGTGCTCGTGATCGGAAGGAGGCGAGTGACGCCTGTCGAGCCGCCCGTGTACCGCGCGTTCGCCCGGCTCGCCTTCGCGTCGATGCTGCTGGTCGGCGCACCGCTCGGTGTGTGGATGGCGGGCGGACACGCCTCCGCGCAGGCGATCTGGCTGCACGCGGCCGCGCAGCTCTTCGGGTTTTTCGCCACGCTTATCGTCGGCGTCGCGCACCATCTGCTGCCGCGCTTCACCGGCCGGCCCGTCCGCGCCACCGCGCTCACGTCGTGGCTGTTCGGCTTGCTCGCGCTCGCGCTCCTGCTGCGGCTGGCGGGCCTGCTGTGGCCACCGCTGGCCGGCGTCGGCGCGCTGTTGCACGCCGCCGCGCTCGCTGCGTTCGCCGTGTGGGTCTCGCGCGCGCTCGACCCGCCGCCGCTGCGTCTGCTCCGCGCGCAGCTGACGATGTCGACACTGTGGCTCGCGGCCGCCGCTGCGCTGGAGGCGTGGCTGCGCGCGCGCGGCGGCGGCTTCCCCGATGCGCGCTTCATGCCGCTGGTCTACACGATGGCGCTCGTCGGCGGCGTCCTCGGCTGGGTGCTCGGCGTGCTCTTGCGCGCCGGACCGATGTTCGTGCGGGAGTGGCTCGTGCCGCGGTGGCTTGCGCGCGCGACGCCATGGGCGCTCGCGCTGGCCGTCGCCCTGGCCGCTCTCGGCGCCGTCGGCGCGCCGGCCGTCGCCGCGCGGGCGTCGGACGCGCTCGCGCTCGGCACCGCGGCCGCGGTGGTGCTCGCGGCCGGCACTCTCAGACGCTCACGCGGAGCATTCCCGATGCTCTCGCGAAGCCTGCCCGAGGCGCGCATCTTCCGGGTTGCCGCGGCCTCGGCGGTTGCCGGCGCCGGCCTGTCCGTCGTCGCGCTTGGTCTCGGCGCCGGCGTCCCACGCGCGCTCACGGACGCCATCCGGCACCTGCTGGCGATCGGCGTGCTCGGGGCGGTTGTGATCGCCATGACGTTCCGTCTCATTCCCGTGCTCGAGCGACGGCCGTTGCCGTGGGCTCCGCTGCGAACAGTCGCACTCGGAGCGCTCATCGCTGCCGTCGTGCTCCGGACGGCGCAAGGCTGGTTACCGCCCGCGTGGAGAGAGGCGTCGGGGGTGCTCGCGGCCGTCGCCTTCGCGTGCCCTGCCGTTGGCCTCGTGCGGCGGCCCGCGCGAGCGCGTGCGCCGGATCCGTCCTAGCGGCGGATGCGATCGGGCGTCCACGGAGGGTCGAAGGTGAGGACGACCTCCACCTGCTCGACACCCGGGACACGCTTGACGGCCGCGCGCACCCACTCCGTGATGACCTCGTGCAGCGGACAGCCGGACGCGGTGAGGGTCATCGTCAGACGCACGAGGCCGCCCGTGACGGTCACGTCGTAGACGAGCCCCAGCGCGACAACCGACATCCCGAGCTCCGGATCGAAGACCGTCTCGAGCGCGGCGTCGATGTCGGCGCGTGTCGGCGTCAGCATCGGACCGGCGCCCCCGGCCACGACCCGTGCCGTCGAGCCGGGTTCCCACGCGCAGCCGGGATCCTCCGCCAGCGGATCGCCGGTCGCAGCATACGCGCGTGCGCGGCTGCCGCCGCAGCGGTCGCGATACTCGCACACACCGCAGCGGCCCGCGAGCGCATCGGGCTCGCGCAGTGCGCGAAAGAGCGGCTCGTCGCGATAGACGCCGATCAGGTCGTGGGTGCGCACGTTGCCGGCCGGCAGCGGCAGGAAGCCGCTCGGACAGATGTTGCCGACGTGATCGACGAACAGGAACCCGTTGCCGTCGGTCACCGCGCGCGGCGCGCGGCCGATCGGCTGCGCCGGGCCGGTGCGCGCGCGCGCTCCGTCGCCGCGCCGCCGCCCCAGCACGCGCTGGAAGTGCGGCGCCTCGGTGGTCTTGATTCCGAACGGCACCCGCGGGGCGAGTGCGGCCGCCCACTCGAGCACGCTTTCGATCTCGCCGGCGGTGAGCGCTTGCTCGGCGACGGCGCGGCCGACAGGGATCAGGAAGAACAGCGCCCAGAGGGCGACGCCCCAGCTCTCGACCTCGCGGACGAGCGCCGGCAGCTGGGCGACCGTGCGCCGGCAGACGGTCGTGTTGATCTGCAGGGGAAGCCCGAGCGCGCGGGCACGCTCGAGGATCTGCAGCGTGCGGCGGTACGACCCGCGCACGCCTCGGAACGCGTCGTGAACGTCCGGCGTCGCGCCATCGAGGCTCACGGCCAGGCGCGCGAGGCCGGCGTCCCGCAGCGCCTTCAGGCGGTCCACGGTGGCGGCGCCGGTGGCGCTCGGCGTGAGGGAGACCGTCAGGCCGCGCTCGCTGGCGTGCCGCACGAGCTCCACGAGGTCCGGACGGCGCAGGGGATCGCCGCCGGTGAAGACGAGCAGCGGTGGCGGATCGCCGAAGCGCCGCACCGTGTCGATGAGCGCGCGTGCCTCGTCCGTCGTCAGCTCGCGGGAGTCGCGATGCGGAATCGCCTCGGCGCGGCAGTGCACGCAGGCAAGGGCGCACGCGCGTGTCGTTTCCCAGATCACGATGAAGGGCGCGCGCGTATACGGGCTCACGAGGGACGCACCGCGGGGCGCAGCGGACACGGCACCAGATGATGGAGGATGCTCACCAGACCGGCCGCGAAGCCGAGGCCGCCCACGAGCACCACGACCGACGCCGCGCGGATCGCCGCCGCGTGGCCCAGGGCGGCCGCGGCGGCGAGGCCAGCGACGCCGCCGGTGAGACCGACGAACGCCACCGCTTCCATGGCGGGCCACCGGAGGTCGGCGAGCCCGGGCACCGGCGCGCGGCCGGCGAGCGGCGCGTACGCGCGGTACCACACGAGGAACGGCACGATCTTGAGCATCATGCCGACGATCGTGAGCGAGACCCAGCCTCCGAGACCGAGCACGCCATATGTCAGCGCCCACCGCGGCCCGCCGGCGGCACCGATGGCGAGCGCAACGCCGAGCGCGGCGGTCAGGGCGAGATAGGCGCCGCCGGCCACGAGGAAGCGCAGCGCCCAGTCGAACGCCGGCCGGCGGCTCGCGCGCAGCAGGCTCACCATCCAGACGAGGTGCGCGGCGACGGCGGTGGCGATGGCGAGCGCGCCCGCGGCGGCGAGCGCCGGCGCCGTCAGCAGTCCGATCACCACCGCCGGCACGCCTAGCGCCAGTCCCCATGCCTGGGCGCCGATCACGCGGCGGCCCGGGCGCGGCGCGAGCACGAAGAGCGGATAGACGTGCGCGGACACTCCGAGCACCACCGGCAGCACCCAGCCGAGCAAGGCGAGGTGCACGTGCGCGTGCAGTCGCGCGAAGAAGTCCCCGGG
>DASTCJ010000070.1:0-12161 GCA_035605575.1 Candidatus Methylomirabilota bacterium | reverse complement strand
TCATCATCTGCGACGAGCCGGTGTCCGCGCTGGACGTCTCGATCCAGGCGCAGATCATCAACCTCCTGGAGGATCTGCAGGCCGAGTTCGGCCTCACGTACCTGTTCATCGCCCACGACCTCGCGGTGGTACGCCATATCTCCGATCGGGTGGCGGTTATGTACCTCGGCAAGATTGTCGAGCTGGCCGACCGCAAGACGCTCTACGACGAGTCGCTGCATCCCTACACGAGGGCGCTGCTGTCGGCGGTGCCGATACCGGATCCCGAGCTGGAGGCTCGTCGCGAGCACATCGTCCTGGGCGGTGAGGTCCCGAGCCCTCTGAACCCGCCCTCTGGATGCGTCTTTCACCCGCGTTGCCCGCTGGTCCAGGACCGCTGCCGGTCCACGATTCCGGAGCTGCGTGAGGTGCGCCCGGGACATTGGGCGGCGTGCCTCCTGGCTTGACAGCCGGTCAGACCACAGATAAGGTTCGGGAACCTTTCCTACTTTCGGTGGATTCACCGTTACCTGGTGTACAACTCGGGGCGACCCTCACCGTCCCGACGAGGAGGTGCCCATGCACCGCCGCAGTGTCTTGATCATCGTCGCGATTGTCATCTTCGGCCTAGCCCTGGTGGGCCCGTCCGCTGCCCAGGACAAGCCACGTTCCGGTGGCGAGCTCGTGTTCGTCGTGCCATCCGAACCGCCGTCGTACGACGCGCATCAGGAGGAGACGTTCGGGCTCATCCATCCGACAGCGCCGCACTACAGCACGCTGTTGCGCGTCGACCCGACCGACAAGACCGGCACGAAGCCGGTCGGCGACCTTGCCGAGTCGTGGGCGATCTCGAAGGACGGCCTCACGTACACGTTCAAGCTGCGCCAGGGTGTGAAGTTCCACGACGGTGCGGAAATGACGTCGAAGGACGTCAAGGCGTCCTACGACAAGATCCTGAAGCCGCCGGCCGGGGTGAAGTCGCTGCGCGCATCCGCCTACGCCTCGGTGCAGTCGGTCGAGGCACCGGACGCTCACACCGTCCAGTTCAAGCTGAAGTGGCCGGAGGCCTCCTTCCTGTTGAATCTCGCCTCACCCTGGAACTGGATCTACCGGGCCGACATCCTCGCCAAGGATCCGCACTGGTACGAAAAGAACATCAATGGGACGGGACCCTTCAAGTTCGTCGAGCACGTGAAGGGTTCGCACTGGGTCGGCACCAAATTCGCCGACTACTGGGACAAGGGCAAGCCGTACCTCGATGGCTACCGCGCCATCTTCATGAAATCCGCGGCCGCGCAGGTGGCCGCCGTGCGCGGTGAACGCGCCCACATCCAGTTCCGCAGCTTCAGCCCGCCCGAGCGGGACAGCCTCGTCCAGGCGCTGGGACCGAAGATCACGGTGCAGGAGAGCCCGTGGGACTGCCTGAACTTCGTGTCCATGCACCACGAGAAGAAGCCGTTCGACGACAAGCGCGTGCGTCGCGCCCTGAGCCTCGCCCTCGACCGCTACGAAGGGTCGAACGCGCTCTCGAAGATCACGCTCGTCAAGGACGTGGCCGGCATCGTGGTGCCCGGAACCCCCTACGCCACGCCGCCGAGCGAGCTCGAGAAGCTGGCCGGCTACGGCAGGGACATCAACAAGAACCGTGCGGAGGCCAAGCGGCTCCTCAAGGAAGCCGGCGTGCCCGACGGATTCTCGTTCGTCTTCAAGAACCGCGGCATCGAGCATCCATATGCCAAGCTCGGCATCTGGCTCATCGACCAGTGGAAGCAGATCGGCCTCAATGTCCGGCAGGAAGTCATCGAGGCGTCCGCGTACCATCCGATGCTCAAGCGGGGTGACTTCGACGTCGCGATGGACTTCCAGTGCGGCTTCATCGTGGAGCCGGACCTCGACCTCCCGCGGTTCGTCTCCACGTCGGACGCCAACTACGGCCGACACAAGGACACGGTGATCGACGATCTGTTCTCGCGGCAGAGTCGCGCCGCCGATCCGGAGGAGCGCAAGAAGATCCTGCGGCAGCTCGAGAAGCGTCTGCTGGACGACGAGGCACACGTCATCTACACGCTGCAGTGGCACCGGATCATCCCGCACCTCTCGAAGGTCCGGGGCTGGACGATCACGCCGAGCCACTATCTGAACAACCAGCTCGACACGGTCTGGCTAGCGGAGTGAGGCGGGCCGCCGGGACACGCGGCGCCGCCGCGTGTCCCGGCGGACGGTCATGGGCCGCTATCTCCTGAAGCGCTTCATCCTGATGTTCCCGACGCTGCTCGGCGTCGCCGTGGTGACGTTCGTGCTCATCCGCGTGGTGCCCGGTGACGTCGTCGAGCTCCGCTACGCCGGCGACCGGGGCGCGGTGGCCCAGGACATCATCGACGCGGAGCGCACGAAGCTCGGACTGGATCAGCCGGTGTGGAAGCAGTTCGCGCGCTGGATCGGCGGCGTCGTCCGTCTCGACTTCGGCGAATCGATGTGGACGGGCTCACCGATCTGGCAGGAGATCAAGCTGCGCTTCGCGCTCTCCTTCCAGGTGGCCGTCATGGCGACGATCGTGGCCGTGCTGCTCGCCATCCCGCTGGGCGTGATGGCGGCCCTCAAGCAAGACACCTGGGTGGATTACGTGATCCGCGTGGTATCGATCGCCGGTCTGGCGACGCCGTCGTTCTGGCTCGGCATCATCTTCATCCTGATGCTGCTCGTCGTGTTCCGATGGCTGCCGCCGATGGTCTACACGCCGTTCTGGGTCGACCCGTGGGAGAACATCAAGCAGCTGATCTGGCCGGCGCTCGCCGTTGGCTATCGGTACTCCGCGGTCGCGACACGGATGACACGCTCCGCGATGCTGGAGGTCCTGCGCGAGGATTACATCCGGACGGCACGCGCCAAGGGACTGCTCGGCAAGGTCATCCTCTCGCGTCACGCGCTCAAGAACGCGCTGCTGCCGGTGGTGACCGTGATCGCCATCGAATTTGCGTTCCTGATCGGTGGCCTGGTGGTCACCGAGCAGGTCTTCAACCTGAACGGGATCGGCCTGCTGTTCGTGCAGGCGGTCGCCCATCGTGACTACACGCTGATCCAGGCGCTCGTGATGCTCGTCGCCGGCTGCTTCATCGTCGTGAATTTTCTGATGGACCTCACCTATGCGTGGATCGACCCGCGCATCCGGTACCGGTGACGCGATGGCCGTCGCGCGGCTCCCGGTGCCCGAATCGGCGGAGGTCAGGGCCCCCCGCACGACTCGTCGATGGGTGGCGGTCACGCTCGAGTTCTGTCGTACCCGCCCGCTGGGGACGATCGGCGCCGCCGTAATCGTCGTCATGCTATCCGCGGCGCTGTTCGCGCCGGTGATCGCACCCTATGACCCGGAGGCGGTGCATTTCTCGGCGATGCTCATGGGGCCCTCGCCGGCGCACTGGCTCGGCACCGATCCCTTCGGACGCGATGTCCTGTCGCGGTTGATCTTCGGCTCGCGAACCGCGCTGACGGTCGGCTTCGCCGCCTCGCTGCTCGGCGGGTCGATCGGTGCGGTCATCGGCGTCGCCACTGCCTACTTCCGCGGGCGGATCGACCTGTACGCGCAGCGGGTCATGGATATCTTCCTCTCCTTTCCGCTCATCATCCTGGCGCTGTCCCTCGTCGCGATCCTCGGCAACTCGATCCCGAATTTGATCATGGCGATCACGGTGCCGATGGTGCCGAGGGCGGCGCTCGTCATCCGTTCCTCTGCGCTCGCCGTGCGCGAGATGGCGTTCGTCGACGCCGCGCGGGCGGCGGGGTTCGGACACACGCGCATCGTGCTGCGTCACATGCTGCCAAACGTGATGGCGCCGTTCCTGATCATCGTCACGGCGTTCGTCGGGCAAGCCATCTTGCTCGAGTCCTCGCTCTCGTTCCTCGGCCTCGGCGTGCAGGAGCCGACGCCGGCCTGGGGGCTCATGCTGAGCGGCGCCGCCGTCGAGTTCGCGGAGACGGCGCCGTGGATGGCCATCTTTCCCGGCGTCGCCATCAGCCTCGCCGTGTTTGCCTTCAATCTGTTCGGTGACTCGCTTCGCGATGCGCTCGATCCGCGGCTCCGAACGCAATGACGATCCACGTCGCTGCGGGCGGCGTCGGCCGCCTCTTCGCTTGCTCGACGACTCTTAAGCTGCCGTAAAGCTTGACAGTCTGCCGTCATCGCGTTACAAAGACGTGGTCTGACCAGACCCATTAGAGAGATCGGGAGGCCCCAATGCCGTATGTGATCGCCGAGCCCTGCATCAACGTGAAGGACAAGGCCTGCGTCGAGGTGTGCCCGGTCGATTGCATCTACGAAGGCAAGGACCAGCTCTTCATTCATCCCGACGAGTGCATCGACTGCGGTGCCTGTGAGCCGGTCTGCCCCGTGAAGGCGATTTTTGCGGAGGACGAGACGCCCGATCAGTGGAAGAGCTTCATCGAGCTCAACAAGCAATTCTTCAAGGACAATCCCGGCGTCAAGCCCGCCACGAAATCCTGAGCGGCCGCCGCGCTGCAACCTTTGGAAGGCCCCTGTCCAGGGGCCTTCGTTTTTGTGCAGACCGCCCAGCGTACAGGGCAGCGTGGGCGCTGCCGCCGCGACGAAGCGCGCGAATTGCGTGAGATCAGCGCGTGGCACGTGCGTCGCAATCCGTGAGGCGCATGAATGCGATTCCGACTCCGGATGTCTCGCCGCTCGCGCGGCCCGTTGGCTATCACGGCGCCGTGTGCGACTTCAAACGCCGGCTCATCGAGGCGACGCTGCACCAGGCCCGCGGCAACCGCACGCACGCCGCCCGCGCCCTCGGTCTGCAGCGAACGTATCTGCTCCGTCTGATCCGCGAGCTGGGCGTCGCCGCGCCGCCGCCCCCCGTCCGCCGTCGCGCCGCGAGCTGACGCGCGAACGATACCGACGTTGCGCCGCCGGCGCGCCACGGCTTCGCCGGGGCGCGACGAATCGGGGTATGCGCGCGATGACCGGGCGCTGTCTTAGCGCGACGTAGAGGCGCGCCACGGCTTCGCCGGGGCGCGACGAACGTTGGGGGGATGGGGGCCATTTCGGGGCCCCCATGTAAATTGACCTTTTCGGCGCGGCCCGGCAAGCTTGGCGAGGGAATGCCAAGCGTTTACGTCGCGGGCGCCGGAATGACGCGTGTGGGACGTCGCAGCGAGCCGCTGCAGGAGCTCATGGCTGACGCCGCGCACGGCGCGCTGGCCGAGGCCGGCATCGAACGGCCGGGAATGCTCGTCGTGGCGGCGATGAATCCCGAGGAATTCCTCGGTGATGGCAACTTTGCCTCGAACGTCGCCACGTACCTCGGGCTCGCAGACACTCCGACGGTCCGCGTGGAGACGGCCACCTCGTCGGGCGCGGCCGCGTTCTATGCGGCCTTCGCGCAGGTCGCCGCGGGTCTCTACGACTCCGTGCTCGTCGTGGGCGGCGAGAAGATGACCCATCTTGCCACGCCGCGCGTCTCCGAGATCATCGGTCGCTCCATCGATCCGTACGAGCGGTCCTATGGCGCCACCATGCCGGCGCTGGCCGGGCTCATCACGCGCGCGCTGCTGGCGCGCAAGCTCGTGACGCCGCGGGAGATCGCGCAGGTGGCGGTGAAGAACCACGCCAACGCCGCGCTGAATCCATACGCGCACTTCCAGCAGGCGGTCACCGCCGAGGAGGTGATGGAGAGCCGTATGGTGGCCGAGCCGCTTCGGCTCCTGCACTGCTGTCCTATCTCCGACGGCGCGGCGGCGCTCGTCGTCACCTCGGAGCGGACGCCGGTGCGCGTCGCCGGCATCGGGCAGGGCACCGACACGCTGGCCGTCCGTCATCGCGATTCGCTCACCAGCTTCAAGGCCAACCGCGTCGCGGCGCGTGCGGCCTTCCAGATGGCGGGCTTCGGTCCCGAGCGCGTCGATTTCGCCGAGATCCACGACGCGTTTGCGCCGTTCGAGCTCATCTCGCTGGAGGACCTCGGCCTCGTGCCGCCCGGCAAGGCGGGACGGGTGACGCTCGACGGCGAGACGGCGCGTGATGGGCGATTGCCCATCAATCCGTCGGGCGGCCTGAAGGCCCGCGGCCACCCGCTGGCCGCCACCGGCATCGCGCAAATCGTGGAATGCGTCTGGCAGCTCACTCGCCGCGTCGGCGCGCGGCAGGTGCCGGGCCGCGTCGCGCTCTCGCATTCGATCGGCGGTCTGGCGACGAACAACTGGGTCATCATCCTGGAGGCGGTATGAAGACCACGGCGTCGCACATTGCGGCGTCACGATGTCCGCGCTGCCAGACCGTGGTGGCGCCGCCGGCATCGTACTGCCCGTGGCATCCGGTCGCGATGACGCCGACGACCGTCGCCGGCGTCGGGGAGATCGTGTCGTTTACCGTGCTGCACTCGGCGCCGGAGGGCTTTCGCTCACCGCTGAACATCGCCATCGTCGAGCTGGAGGGCGGCGCGCGCTTCGTATGCCACGGCGACGAGACGCGCGGGCTCAAGATCGGCTCCACGGTGGCCATCGAGGCGATCGACGACATCTACTACTTCTCCCACCTGGGCGCGCTCGAGCGTGCTCGGCTGTTCTGGCGGCGCGCCGGCCACGCGGGCGACCGCGCGAACGCCATCGCGCGCAGCCTGGCCAAGCGGGTGTGGAACAGGGGGCCACGTGGCAACTGATCAGCCGTTGAAGGGCATTCGCGTCCTCGATCTCACGCGCGTGCTCGCCGGTCCGTACTGCGCCATGCTGCTCGGCGACATGGGCGCGGACGTCATCAAGGTCGAGGAGCCGGGCAAGGGGGACGACACCCGCGGCTGGCCGCCGTTCGCCGGCGGTGAGTCAACGTACTTTTTGTCGGTGAATCGAAACAAGAAGAGCATCACGCTCAACCTCAAAGCGCCCGAGGGCCGCGACATCCTGAAAAGGCTCGCCAAGAAAAGCGACGTCGTCCTCGAGAACTTTCGGACGGGAACGATGGAGAAGCTCGGGCTCGGCTACGCCACGCTCGCCAAGCTCAACCCACGGCTCGTCTACTGCGCGATTTCCGGGTTCGGCGAGTCGGGGCCGGAGTCGCACCGCGGCGGGTACGATCTCATCGTCCAGGCCGAGTCGGGCGTCATGGATCTCACCGGATTTCCCGACGGACCGCCGGTGAAGGTCGGCAACTCGATCGCGGATCTCGTGGCGGGGATGTCGGGCGCGCACGGCGTCACCCTGGCCTTGCTGGCGCGGGCACGCACGCGCCGCGGCCAGAAGGTGGAGATCGCGATGCTCGATGTGATGGCGTCGCTGCTCACCTATCAGGCGGGGATGTACTTGAACGCCGGCCGCACGCCGGCGCGTCGTGGCAACGAGCATCCCTCCATCGTGCCGTACGAGGTCTTCAAGGCCGCCGACGGCTACCTGGCGCTCGGCGTCGCGAACAATTCGCTCTGGGATCGCTGCTGCGCTGCCCTCGAGCGTCCGGATCTCGCCAAGGATCCGCGCTATGCGACCGAGGCCTCGCGGGTGGAGAACCGGGCAACGCTCGTGCCCCTGCTGAACGAAATCCTCGCGACCCGAACCGGCGCCGACTGGATGAAGCGGCTCGAGGCGGTCGGTGTGCCCGCCGGACGGATTCGCACGGTGCCCGAGGTCTGCGACAGCGAGCATCTGCGTGCGCGCGGCATGCTCGTGGCGCTGCCGCACGCCGCGGCCGGCACCGTCCGGATGATGGGCGTCCCGATCCGGCTGCACGCCACGCCGGGCAAGGCGAAGACGGCGGCGCCGGCGCTCGGCGCCGATACCGAGTCAGTGCTCACGCGCGTCCTCGGCCTCAAGCGAGCCGAGGTGAAGCGGCTGCGGAACTCCGGCGTGCTGTAGCGTGGATCTCACGCCGCTCACGCTCGAGGGCGAGTGGCTGACGCTCGAGCCGATCGAGGAGCGTCACGCCCGCGACCTCTTCCAGGCGATGCAGGACGAGGAGGTGTGCCGTTATCTCGCCTGGCCACCGCCGACGGCCATCGACGAGACGCTTGCGCTCGTTCGCGAGGCGCGCGGGGAGATGGCGCGGGGCGCGACCGTGGTCTACGCGCAGATCTGGAACGCTACCGGCCGCGCGATCGGCTCCACGCGCCTGCTCGACGTGCGCCCCAACGATCGGCAGGTGGAGATCGGCGCGACGTTTCTCGCCCGCGAGTACTGGCGGACACCGGCGAACACCGAGTCGAAATACCTCTTCCTGCGCTATTGCTTCGAGACCCTGGGTTGCATCCGCGTCGCACTCAAAACCGACGGGCGGAACCTGCGCTCGCAGGAAGCGATCGCGAGGCTCGGGGCCGTGCGGGAGGGAACGCTGCGACGCCACATGAACGTTCGCGGCTATCAGCGCGACACCGTGTACTTCTCGATTCTCGATGACGAGTGGCCGGGCGTGAAGACGCGCCTCCAGGCGCGCCTCTCAGGCTAGCGTCGCGCGCCGACGATCACGAGGACGATCCCGCCCGCGAGCGCGAGGCCGCCCAGCACGGGCGGCAACGGAATCGTTCGCTCGCGCTTGGCTTCGACCTTCAGCGGTCCCAGATCGACGACCTTTTCGTTCGTCGTGTACGTGATGCCCTGGTAGGCGAATGCCACCACCCCGAGCACGATCAAGAGCACGCCGACGATGGTGATGGGCTTCATAGGCGCCTCCTGGATCGTTCACTGTGCAACGCTGATGCCCGATCCCAGATGCGCGTACGTATCGATACTTAGCGGCGGGGGGCGGCCGCCTCGATGGGCAGGGAAGACACGACGCGACTACCCGAGGCGGGAAACGTCTTGGCCACCGTGGAACCTTGACACTTCGACGGCGGGTAGCCCATCATGACCAGGCTTCGGCGCGCAGTGGAGGACGAAGAATGCGTCGTTTGATCAAGATTTACGACACGACTCTTCGAGATGGAACCCAGGGTGAGGGCGTCTCCTTCTCGATGGAGGACAAGATCCGGCTGGCCACGCGGCTGGATTCCCTGGGCATCCACTACATCGAGGGCGGCTGGCCCGGTAGCAATCCCAAGGATCTTCGGTTCTTCGCCCGCATGCAGGACGTGACCCTGAAGCACGCGAAGCTGGCAGCCTTCAGCATGACTCGCCGGGCGGGCGGTACCGCCGAATCGGACGCGAACATGCAGGCGCTCATCACGGCGGGCGCGCCGGTGGCGACCATCGTGGGCAAGAGCTGGGACTTCCACGTCACCCAGGCGCTCGGAACGACGCTCGAGGAGAATCTTGCGATGGTGCGCGACACCATCGGATTCCTGCGGCCGAAGATGGACGAGGTCCTCTTCGATGCCGAGCACTTCTTCGACGGCTTCCGTGCCAATCGCGATTACGCGCTGGCCACCCTCCGCGCGGCCGAGAGCGCGGGCGCCCACTGGCTGGTGCTGTGCGATACGAACGGCGGCACGCTGCCGGCAGACCTCGTCGAGATCCTGCGGGTGGTGAAGGCCACCGTACGGACGCCGCTCGGCATCCACGTCCACAACGACGCCGAGTGCGCGGTGGCGAACTCGCTGGCGGCGGTGGCCGAGGGCGTCGGTCAGGTCCAGGGCACGATGAACGGCTTCGGCGAGCGGTGCGGCAACGCGAATCTCGTTTCGATCATCCCGAGCCTCGTCCTCAAGATGAAGGTCGACTGCATTCCCGAGGCGCACCTGCGCGAGCTGCGCGACCTGTCGCGCTTCGTGTCGGAGCTCGCCAACCGCAAGCCGTGGGACGCCCAGCCGTACGTCGGCGACTCCGCGTTCGCGCACAAGGGGGGCATGCACGTCTCGGCCGTGCTGAAGCACCCGGAGACGTACGAGCACATCGACCCGGAGCTCGTCGGCAACCATCGCCGCGTGCTCGTGTCGGAGCTGGCGGGAAAGTCCAACATCGTGTGGAAGGCGCGCGAGTTCGGTATCGACATCGACCAGGACACGCCGGACTCGCGGCGCATTCTCGAGCGGCTCAAGCAGCTCGAGGACGAAGGCTTTCAGTTCGAAGGCGCCGAGGCGTCGTTCGAGCTCTTGATGGAGCGCGCGCTCGGCCGACATCGCCCGTACTTCGAGCTCGACGCCTACCGCGTGATCGTCGAGGAGCAGAGCGGCGATGACGAGCCGGTGGCCGAGGCCACGGTGCGCGTGCGGGTGAAGGGCATCCTCGAGCACACGGCGGCCGCCGGCAATGGTCCCGTCAACGCGCTCGACCACGCGCTACGCAAGGCACTCGAACAGTTCTATCCAGGCCTGAAGGAGATGCGTCTGCTGGACTACAAGGTGCGGATCCTCGACGAATCGAAGGGAACGGCGGCCAAGACGCGCGTGCTGATCACCTCGGGCGACGCCCGGGAGACGTGGGGAACGGTCGGCGTGGCCGACAACATCATCGAGGCGTCGTGGCTGGCGCTGGTCGACTCCGTGGAGTACAAGCTGCGCTCGGATGAGCGGCGAGGCCAGGCATGACGATCGTCGTCGTGGACGACGAGCCGTCCATCGTGCGCATGTGCGTCCAAGTGCTGCAGGCCAAGGGCCACGCCGTGACCGGCTTCACGAAGGCGCCGGAGGCGCTCGCGCATCTCGGCGCGTCGCCGACGGACCTGCTCGTGGTCGACTACAAGATGCCGGAGCTCACCGGGCTCGAGTTCATCAAGAAGGCCTGGCAGATCCGGCCGGGGATGCGCGTGGTGATGATCACCGCCCACGGCACGCGCGAGGTGATGGCCAAGGCGGCCGAGAACGGCGTGCAGACTATCGTGCTGAAACCGTTCACGCCGGGCGAGCTCGCGGAAGGCGTCGCCAAGGCCGTCGGGCAGCTCGGCGGCCAGTCCGGGCCGCGCGCCACCTAGCGTCGGCGGGACAGCGTCGCCCGGCCGCTCAGCTCACGCGCCCAGGCCGTGACGTTGCCACACCTCGCCGGCGCGGTGCGACAGATGAACCCTTCCGCCCATGCCAGCTCGAACATCTCCGGGCGCTCGGGGTCGCCGGCGATCGGACGGAATGCGCCGCTCGTCAGGTGCGGCGGGGCCGCCGGTCGGCCGACGTTGAGCGGCGCGGAAAAAATCACCGACTGAAGACGCTCGCCAACGATGTCACCCTCACCGTTGCCTTCGGGACTCCAGAACGCGAAGTGCATACGGCCGCCGGGCAGCCGGACGAGTCGCAGGCGCCCGCGGCCGACCAGCTCGCCGCGACTGGTCACGGTGTCGCCGGACTCATAGCGCGAGAGCATGGCGGCAGAGCGCCACTCGAAGTCGTAGATGACGCCGAGCGGTGCCGTCTGTGAGGCGGCGAGGAAGACGGCGGCCAGCACGGCCCGCATGGCGCCTCATTCGTGCAACGCACGTGCCCGGGACGCGGTGACGGTCGCTTGGGTGCGGCTGGCTCAGAAACCTCGTGAGCGCCGCCAGGCGCGGATCTGCTCGCTGTGCTCGCGATAATGGTGGGCGCTATTGTTGTCCACGATTTTCCAGGCCGTCTTGCCCGGCTGGAAACGCTCGACCGGCACCGCGGCGGCCACGTGCATGAAGTACTCGTGTGACTTGTCGAACTCGAGCAGGACGTCGGCCACCGGGTCCTTGCGCCGCGCCGCGGCGAACTTCGCATTCCAGGCGTTCACGTCGTCATAGGAAACGCCCTCGGGGATCGGCCGCTCGCCGCGCGACAGGCGCTCCAGCGCCGGCCCCATCTCGCGATGCCAGCCCGAGATGTGGGCGATGATGTCCCGCACCGACCAGGTGCCCAGCCACACCTCGGTCATGTGCGCTTCGTTCAATCCTTGCAGGCTTTCGTGTAAACGCTTGTATTCCCTGGCTGCCTGATTCAGGAGCTCGTCTTTGGTGGCAGGGGTCTCGGTCACGGCAACTCTCCTTGTCGGGGACGTCTCTCGGATATTCTACGGCCATGCACGACGACATGGTCGCCAACATCGCATCGCACCTGACCAGGCGCCTGCCGGACTGCCGGATCACCACCAAGTTCGACGCGTTTCGAGATGCCCAGCGCTTCAAGATTCGCCACGGACGCATCGCAACCCATTTTCTGCTGGTGGAAGAGGGCGCCGTCGAAGCCTACAAGCACGATGAGCTGATGAAGCTGCTCGACCGCGCCGTGGAGCGGATGCGCCAGACGTCCACCGACGTCGAGGTCCTGGTCACCAAGCACGGGATCCGCGGGGATTGATTGACATGGGGG
>DASTCJ010000006.1:0-12881 GCA_035605575.1 Candidatus Methylomirabilota bacterium | reverse complement strand
CGCCGGAGCCGACCGTCGCGCGCTCGATCAGCACCCCGCGGTCGCCAGCGCGCTCGGCGGCCACGAAGAGATCGATGCCGGCCGTTGTGGCCGTCACACGGCCCGAGAGGCGGTGCGCGTCCGCCTCGGCCAGCAGCGCGATCGGCTCATCCAGAAACGTCGCCAGCCGCTCGCCACGCGCGAGCAGCGGCAGCCAGCGCCGAGGCGCGCTCCGCGTCTGCGCCGTGAGGGCGGCGGTGGCGGCGAGGTGACCCGCCACGACCGCGGCCACGGCGCCCGAGGCGCGCGCCAGCTCTTCGACGAGCAGCGCGGCGGTCCGCAGTTCGAGCCCGAGGCCTCCGGCGTCCGGCGGCGTCAGCGCGCCGAGCACGCCGAGATCGCCGAGCGTCTTGACGGTGGCCGCGAGGCGCTCGGGATCGCCGTCGAGCTCGCTCGCGAGCGGCGCGATCTCCTTGTCGGCGAACAGACGCACGGCCAGCACCATCTCACGTGTCGCGTCCATCTCCGCCTCGCGCGAGGTCAGCGCGCCGAGGCGCTCGCCGTAGCGGTCCACGAGGTTGCGCGCGATGATCGTCCGCTGGATCTCGTTCGTGCCCTCGCCGATGATCATCAGTGGCGTGTCGCGATAGTAGCGCTCGAGGCGCTCTGTGGTGCGCAGGCCGCGCCGCCCGGCGACGCGCAGCGCCGTCGCGGCCACGGCGTGGGCGACCTCCGAGGCGTAGAGCTTCGCCATCCCGGCTTCGAGGTCGCAGCGCTCCCGGCGGTCCTTCATGCCGGCCGCCCAGTAGGTGAGCAGCCGCGCGGCCCCGACACCGGCCGCCATGTCGGCGAGCGCAGGCGGCGGTATCGCCGGGTCCGCGACAGCGGCGCGCGCGTCGTCGTACGCCGCCTGCGCGACCCCGACCGCGCGGGCGGCGATGTTGATGCGCCCCGTCTCGAGCCCGCTCATGATCTGCGCGAACCCGCGACCTTCCACACCGCCCACCAGATTGGCGGCCGGGCAGTGGAAGTCCTCGAAGAGCAGCTCTGCCGTGTCGACGCCCTTGTAGCCGAGCTTGCCGATGGACTTCACCACGGAGAGCCCGGCCACGCCCTTCTCGACGACGAAGCACGACATCCCGCGATGTCGGGGCCGCGCGCCCGGGTCGGTCACCGCGAGCAGCGCGAACGTGTTACCCTCGCGGCCGTTCGTGACGAACATCTTCGTCCCGGTGATGACGTAGTCGTCGCCCTCGCGTCGCGCGACCGTGCGGATGGCCTGGACGTCCGAGCCGGCGTGCGGCTCGGTGAGGCAGAGGCCGCCGCGCGCCTCCCCCCGGGCGAAGCGCGGCAGCAGCCGCTGCTTCTGGGCGTCGGTACCATGGTGCAAGACGATCAGCGCGGCCATGGTGTGGCTGTTGACCACGCCGGCCAGGGACATGAAGCCGCGGCAGATCTCCTCGACGACTCGCGCATACGTCGACACGTCGAGGCCGAGGCCGCCGTAGGCCGCGGGCACGAGCGCGCCGAACAGGCCGAGCTCACGCATGCGGCCGACGAGGCCATGCGGGTACGCGTCGGCATGTTCCAAGTCGGCAGCGACCGGTCGGACCTCGGTCTCGACGAATGCACGGACCGCGGCGACGATCGAGGTTGCCGAAGTCATGGCGAGGCCGATAGTACAATGAAACCCGATGCCTCTCGACGACGTGGTCCTCCGCGTGCAGCATCTCGTCGATCGGCTGATCCGTCGTCTCCGGCTCGGACCGCCTCCAGCGACGGGCGAGCGGCGTCTGCTCATCATCCAGATCGACGGGCTCTCGCGCGCGGTGCTCGAGCAGGCGCTCGCCGAAGGCCGCATGCCGTTCTTGCGGCGCCTCCTCGACCGCGGTGACTGGCGCGTGCGTCCCATGGTGGTCGGCATGCCCACTTCGACGCCGGCCTTTCAGATGGCGGCCATGTACGGCGTGCGCCCCGACATCCCGGGGTTTCACTTCCACGACAAGCGGCGGCGAGAGGACGTCTATTTCCCGCGGGCCGGCGATGCCGCGCTCGTGGAGGAGCGACAGTCCGCCGGCCGCCGCGGGATCGTGGACGGCGGCAGCACCTACGGCTGCGTGTTCACCGGCGGCGCCGCCGACAATCTATTCAGCTTCGCGATGATCAAGCGGCCGACCGGCACCGGCATCGTGCGCGCGATCTCGAACTTCGTCGTCCTGGGCTGGGTGCTCGTGAAGGCGCTCGCGCTCACCGCCGTCGAGGTCGGCCGCGCCTGCTTGCGCCTGATCGCCGATCCGGTCGGGGAGTGGAACCGCGGGTTCAAGTCGCTCGCCATCAAGGTCGGGATCTCGGTGTGGGTCCGGCAGCTGTTCAACCTGGCCGCCTCGCGGGATCTGTACCGCGGCGTCCCGTCCCTCTACGTCAACTACCTCGATTACGATGTGTTCTCGCACGCATACGGGCCGCGGCATCGCCGCGCCCTCCGCGCGCTGCGGCGCGTCGACCGCTCGATCCACCTGCTCTGGCGCGTGTGCCGGCGAGTGCCGGAGCATCGCTACGACATCTACGTGCTCTCCGACCACGGTCAGGCGCACTGCACGCCGTTCGAGAACATCGCGGCCGGCCGTCGTATCGAGCGCATGCTGTTCGACGACGTCTTCACCGACCCCGCGGTGCGGGAGGTGAGCCCGAGTCATCCAGCCGGCCGGCACCGCCTGGCCAGCGGCATCAAGGCGTACCGCTCCGGCCGGGCGCCCGGGGTCTTCCAGCGCTTCTTCAATTACCTGGAAGACGACTTTCCCTGGGTGCTCGGCGAGCTCAAGGAAGCGCGCGAGCGAAACGACGTGCGCATCATCGCGGCGGGCCCCAACGCGTTCGTCTACTTCATCGACACGCCGGAGCCGTTGACGATCCAGCAGATCGAGGACCGCTGGCCCGGTCTCGGCGAGCAGCTCTCGCGCTGCGCCGGCATCGGCTACGTGCTGGCGCGTGACAACGACGGCCCGGTCTGCTTCTGGCGCGGCAAGCGCTACCGTCTGGGAGCGTCGGATCCCGGCCCCTTCGCCACGCGCGACGATGCGGCGGCGGTGGTGGCCGGCATCCACGATCTGATGGCCATGCCGAGCGCCGGCGACCTGGTGCTGTATGGAATCGACGCGGCCGAGGGCAACGTGTCGTTCATCGCGGAGATCGGCGCGCACGCGGGACCGTCCCGCGAGGAGCTGCACACGTTCGTCATCGGCGCCACGCACGCGCCACTACCGGAGACGATCGAGCATCCGATCCAGCTCTACCCGTTTTTCATGGCGTACCGGGAGCGACGCCGGATCGCCGCGTGACGCCCATCACCGTCGTCAGCTACAACATTCATCGTGGCGTCGGCCTCGACCGGCGCCGTGACCTCGACCGCATCGCGGCCGTCATCGCGGAGACCAACGCCGACGTGGTGGGATTGCAGGAAGTGATCCGCGACAACGGACGGCCCGACGCGGACCAGGCCGCCTATCTTGCCCAGCAGCTCGGCATGTCGCTCGTCATGGGCGAGACGCGCGCATACGGCACCGGCACCTACGGCAACGCCGTGCTCACGCGGCTTCGCGTGCTGTCCTCCATCCGCTGCGACCTGAGCTGCGGGCTGCGCGAGCCCCGCGGAGCGTTGCGTGTCGACCTCGCCGTCGACGATACGGCGGTGCACGTCTTCAACTGCCACTTCGGGCTCGCCTTCCGCGAGCGGCGCGCGCAGCTCCAGCTGCTCGCCACGTTCATCCGCGACACGACGTGCGAGGGGCCGCGCGTGGTCATGGGCGACTTCAACGAATGGCACCGCGGGCCGGTGACGCGGGGGCTCCGCCTCGAGTTCTCCTCGCCCATGCGGCGGATGCGCCGCACGCATCCCGCGATGTTTCCGCTCTTCCGCCTGGATCGGATTTACTGGGACGTGGAGCTCCAGGGCGAGGAGTTTCTCGTGCACCGAACACGGCTGGCCCGCGTGGCCTCCGATCATCTCCCCGTCGTCGCCCGCCTGCGCGTGCGGCGTCGCGCCCACGCCGCCCCGTACGTGACGGGCGACGCGCTGCCGCCGGCCGAGTAGCGGCTGGACGCCGTCCCGCCGCTCCCCGAGTCGCCGGACCAACCGATGCCGCCGGCGCGCCCACGCCGGCGCGGCCGGCTGCTCACGATCGCCGCCGCGCTCGTTCTCGTCGGCTTCATCGTGCTCGTCGCCCGCCTGCATCTCACCAGCTCGCGCGTGGAGAGCGTCACCGAGCCCGACCGTGCGCTCGCGCTCATCGTCGAACGGACCATGGATCTCGACGACGCGCTCGCAACCGCGTCCGCGCTCGAGCGACGACTCTACGCGCTCACGCTCACCGACGGCGGTGGCTCGCTCGCCGAGGCGATCGACTGGTACGAGGAGCTCGCGGAGACGATGGCGGGCGACCTCTTCGTCGACGTTCGCCTCGCCATTCTGCATGGCGAAGCCGGACGGCTCGCGGAGGTTCAGGAGGCGGTGGAGGACTGGCAGACCCGTGGCGAGGCGCGTGCAGCGGACGTGATCGCCGGTGCGTACCTGGCCGCACCGCTCGCGCCCGCGTGGCCGGCGCGGCAGTCCGTCGATCGGCTGGTGGACCCGGGCTGGTTCCGCGATCGTCTCGCGCGGCGCCTGGCTCCGCGTATCGGTGACGATGCCTGGCTGGTCGAGACGCGCGAGGCAGAGCACCAGCGGACACAGCCGCTCCTGCGCGTGGTCCGAATCTTCGCGGCGAGCGAGGTGACTCTGCTCGCGCTCGGCGGCGCCGCCGCGCTCTCGCTGCTCGTCGGTCGGCGTCGCGCGGTCGCGGCCGCGCCGGTGCCGCCGCCGTGGCGAGGTGGCGAGGGCCTGATCGTGATCGTGCGAGGCGGCGCCGGCGGCGTGGTGGTGACGATCGCGCTGCTGGCGCTCGGCGGGTGGACACATCGCGGTGCCGCGCTGCTCGAAGCCGTGAGCCTCCCGCTCGTCTATGTCCCCGTCCTCCTGCTCGCCGGTCGCCGGCTCCTGCGCCCGGCCGGGCTCGGCTTCGCCGCCGGCTTCGGCCTCAGGCCGGGTCCCGGAGGGTGGCCTCCACTCGTGCGGTCGGCGGCGATTCTCGCCGGCGCCGGAATCGTCGTCGACATCGCCCTCGGGCTGCTCAGCGAAGCGGCGGGGGTCCCATCGCACTGGACCGAGTGGTTCGACGAGGATCTGGCGTGGGGATCGACCGGCGTGCTCGTCGGCAGTCTGCTCGGGACAGTGCTCTTCGCGCCCGTTCTCGAGGAGATCGTCTTTCGCGGGCTGCTCTACGGCACGCTGCGACGCCGGGTCGGCTGGCCCGCCGCAGCCGTGCTGAGCGCGATCGTCTTTGCCGCCGCCCACGGCTACGGCGTGGCGGGCTTCGGCAGCGTCTTCGCCAGCGGCGTCATGTGGGCGATCGCGTACGAGAAGACGCGCAGCCTGCTGCCCGGAATGCTCGCGCACGCGGCCAACAACGTCTCGGCGGCGTGCGCGGTCCTCGCCCTCCTGCGGGTCTGATCTACATGGGGGCCCCGAAATGGCCCCCATACCCCCACGTTCGGAGCGCCCCGGCACGGCCGTGGCGCTCCTCTAAATGGCTGGTCCGCGCGTCGACGAAGCGCATGCGTCCGTTCCCGGGTGGCCGGTCATTGCCATCGGATCTGCACCTTCACCTTCGGATACTCCGGAGGCTTGCCCTCGAGGTCCACGATGCGCATCGTGCCGTCCGAGGACTCCATCAGAAAGTTGCCGTTCGAGAAGTTGACGATCTTGCCCCACGACTTCGGCAGCGAGACCTCGTACTTCGGCGTGGCCGTCTGCGCTTCCGCCCGTGTCGGTGTCAGCCGCTCGAGCCACGCGTGAGCCGCCAGCGCCACCAGGGCGATCGCGATCACGCTCAAGACGACCTTCGTCCAGCGGTCCACGTGCATGATGTCTCCTGTGATTGCGCGGGCGCGGCCGGCGCTACACGCGGCCCGCGAGGTCGACAGCGGCGAGGAAGAGGGTGGTGGCGCCGCGCTCGATGTCGTCCATCGGCGTGAACTCCTCCTCGCAATGGCTCCGGCCGTCGCGCGACGGCACGAAGATCATCCCGGCGGGGCCGATGGCCGCCATGTACTGGGCGTCGTGGCCGGCGCCGGAGAGGATGTGACGATGACGCGCGCCGCTCGCCACGGCGGCGCGCTCGATGGCGGCGACCACGTCGGGGGCGAACGGCGTGTACGGCACTTGCCAGTAGTGCTCGAGCTCGTACCGCACGCCCTCCCGCGCACACGCGTCCGCGACGACGACGTCGAGGCGCTTGCGGGCGGCGTCGAGCCTCTCACCGCGCGGGTCCCGCATGTCGATCGAGAGCGTGACCTTGCCCGGGATGGCGTTGACGATGTTGGGGTGGACGGTCAGGTTGCCGACGGTGGTGACGAGGTCGCCGCCGAGCTCACGCGCGATTCCGCGAACGCCGGTGACGACGTCGGCGGCCGCGACGAGCGCGTCGTGACGGATGCGCATCGGCGTCGGGCCCGCGTGATCTTGCACGCCATCCAGCGACAGCCGGGACCAGGAGATGGCGACGATGCCGTCGACGATGCCGACGGCCAGCCCTTCTTCCTCCAGGATCGGTCCCTGCTCGATGTGGAGCTCGAGATAGGCGCGGAAGGGACGCGGCACGCACGGCTCGGCGCCGAGGTAGCCGATCCGCTCCAGCTCGTCGACGAGCCGGATGCCGTCCTTGTCACGCGCGTTGTAGGCGTCCTCGAGGGCGATCTTGCCGGCCAGCACGCCGCTGGCGATCATGGCCGGCTGAAAGCGCGCGCCTTCCTCGTTGGTGAAGATGGCCAGCGTCACCGGATGGCGCGTGCGGATCCCGTGCTGGTCGAGGGCGCGGATGGTCTCGAGGCCGCACAGCACGCCGAGCTGGCCATCGTACTTGCCACCGGTGGGCACGGAGTCGATGTGCGAGCCGATCATGACGGGCGGCAGCCGCTCGGCACCGGCGCGCTCGCCGAAGATGTTGCCCATCTGATCGACGGTGACGCGCAAGCCCGCCTCGCGCATCCAGCGCACCATGAGATCGCGTCCGCGCCGGTCGTCGTCGGTGAGCGCCACGCGCGTGAGGCCGCCGCGCGGCGTCTCGCCGATCTTGCCGAGATCCTCGATGCTCTGCTCGAGCCGCTTGCGGTCGATACGCATGCGACACAACTCTATAACGTCGCCGGCCGACTCTGCTACGCCAACGTGCTCGGCGGTGCGCTGAGCGTGGCGCCGGCGACGACGGTCGAGACGGCATCGGCGAGCCGCTCGGGGTCGACGGGCTTCACGACGTGGAGATCGAATCCGGCCTCGTGGGCGCGCCGGGCGTCGTCGGCCTGACCGTAGCCGGTCAGCGCGATGAGCTTGATGGCCTTGAGCGACTCGCTCGCGCGCAGCTTGCGCGCGACTTCGTAGCCGTCCATCTCCGGGAGGCCGATGTCGACGACGGCGACGTCGGGGCGATGCTCGAGGGCGGCCGCCAGACCGGCGATGCCGTTGGCGGCCACGTGCACCGTGTGACCGTCGAGCTCGAGCAGCGTGCGTAACATCTCGCGCGCGTCGTCGTTGTCCTCGATGATGAGCGCGCGCTGCGGCACCACCGAGCGCCGCCGGGGCGGGGCGGCCGGCGCCGCCGGCGCCGGCCGCCGCGGGAACGCGATCGTGAACACGCTGCCCGTGCCGTCGCCCTCGCTCGCGGCCTCCACGCGACCGCCGTGGAGCTCCACCAGCCGGCGTACGAGCGTCAGCCCGATGCCGAGGCCGCCCTGCGCTCGCTCCGACGCTTGCTCGCCCTGCACGAACAGATCGAAGATCCGCGGGAGCAGGGTCGCGGGAATGCCGTGGCCGGTATCGGAGACGCGAAGCACGGATTCGCCGTGGTCCTCGCCCACGACCACGCCGATGGCGCCGTCGCTGGGCGTGTATTTGAGCGCGTTGGCGACGAGGTTCGTGACGACCTGTTCGATGCGCGTCACGTCACCGTCGACCCAGGCCGGCGTGCCGGCCACCGACAGGCGGTGGCGTCCCGCGCGGCCCGCCGCGCGGATGGTCGTGACCACGCGCTCCGCCACCTCGAGGAGATCGACCGGCCGCCGGTCCAGCACGATCTTGCCCGTCATCACGCGACCGACGTCGAGGAGATCGTCCATCAGCCGCGCCAGGTGCTGCGTCTGCCGCTCGATGACGTCGCGCGCGCTGGCGGCGGCCGGCGCCTCCACGACGCCGACGCGCTGGAGCACGCCCACGGCGCCCGCGATCGCGCTGAGCGGATTGCGCAGCTCGTGACCGAGCATGGCGATGAACTCGTCCTTGGCGCGGTTCGCCGCCTCGGCCGCCGTGCGCGCGCCCTGCATCTCTGCTTCTGACGCTTGCGCTCGGTCACGTCGAGACCGATGCCGACTCGCGAGTCGTCGGACAGCCGCACGATCGACCACGAGGTGTCCACGGTCGCTCCCGCCTTCGTCCTGAGCGTCAGGTCGCGCCAGCCGGGCTGCGGTGTCTGCAAGAATTCCCGGACCATCGCCCGGTAGAGGGGATCGGGAAAGCAGGCGACCATGAACTCGCTGCCGCCCACGTCGGGAGAGGTCCAGCCGGTCACGCGCTCGAACTCGCGGTTGATGCGCAGCCCGCGCGTCGTCGGCTCGTAGAGCGTGATCATCACCGGAATGCTGTCGACGAGCGTTTGCAGCAGCTCGCGCTCGTGGGCAAGCGCCTCCTGCGCCTGCTGTGTCTCGGTCACGTCGCTGACGGACACGGCGACGCCCGTCACGCGTCCGACGGGGTCGCGGACCGGCGCGTACGCAACGCTGTACCAGCGATCGGCAGCCGTGGCGTCCAGCCGCACGCGCAGGGCGGGGACGTGCACGGCGCGCCCGGTTCGAAGCACGTCGGTGAGGATCGGCTCGACAACGTCCGCGGCGCCCGCGCCGAGAATCTCACGGCCCGTGTGGCCGACGTGCGCCTCCGGGGGACGGCCGTTGATGTCGGCGAGCGCGCGATTCACGCGGATGTAGCGGAGCGCGCTGTCGTGAAAGCCGAGACCCACCGGGCTGGCGTCGAGCAGCGCGTCGAGGCGGGCGCGGGCCCGCGTGAGCGCCTCGGTCAAGCGGCAGACACCGAGGCAGACGACGACGAAGAGGCCCAGGAGCGCCATATCGGCGGGAGCCGCGATCTTCCAGGTGCGGTACGGCTCGAGCCAGAAGTAGGCCGTGCCGATCGCCGCGCCGGCCGTGGCGAGCGCGCCGGGTCCGAACCCGCCGATCCACGCGCTGAGCATCACCGCTGGAAAGAGCAGCACGAAGGGCCCCTCGCTGCCCCAGACGGGCTCGAGCACTACGCGCAGCAGGAGCGAGGTGGCCGTGATGGCCGCGGCGGCGAGGTAGCGCGCGAGAGGCCGCCGGCGCGGGCGCATGGTGGTTCATTGGAGCCCCGCATCGGCGGCTCGTCAAGCCGACGATCACATCCCGAGATACGCGCGCTTGAGTCGGTCGTCGACGAGGAGGTCGCGCCCGGCGCCTTCGAGCACGAGCTTTCCGGATTCGAGGACGGCGGCGCGGTCGGCCAGGGCGAGCGCCTGCCGGACGTTCTGCTCCACGATCAGGACGGTGACGCCGTCCGCGTTGATCGTGCGCACCGTCTCGAAAATCCGGCCGACCAGCACGGGGGCGAGGCCGAGGGTCGGCTCGTCCAGCATCAGCAGCTTCGGACGGGCCATCAGCGCCCGGCCGATCGCGCACATCTGCTGCTCGCCGCCGGACAGCGAGCCGGCGAGCTGCGCGCGACGGTCGTGGAGCACCGGAAAGAGTGTGTGCACGTACTCGAGGGTCGCGCCGCGGACCGCGCGTGCGTGCGGCGTGTGGGCGCCGAGCAGCAGGTTCTCGGTGACGGACATGAACGGAAAGAGCCGCCGTCCCTCCGGCACCTGCACGATGCCGAGCTCCACGCGGCGATGCGCGGGCACCCGCGCCAGGTCGTCGCCGCCGAAGAGCACGCGACCGTGCCGCGGAGGGACGAGGCCGGAGATGACGCGAATGGTGGTGCTCTTGCCCGCGGCGTTGGCGCCGACGAGGGCCATGATCTTGCCGTCGGGCACCTCGACGGAGACGGAGAACAGGGCCTGCAGATCGCCGTAAAAGGCGTCGATGCCGTCAAGCTTCAGCAAGGTTGAACTCCTCGCCGAGGTAGGCGTCGATCACGCGTCGATCGCGCGTGATCTCCGCCGGGGCGCCCTCGGCGAGCTTCTCGCCGTGGTGGAGCATCACGATACGCTGCGCCAGGCGCATCATCGCGGCCATGATGTGCTCGATCACGATGAGGGTCACGCCCTCGGCGTGGACGCGCCGGATGAGCTCGATGATGCCCGTCAGCTCCGACGGATTGAGGCCGGCCATCACCTCGTCGAGGAGCAGCAGGCGCGGTCGCGTGGCGAGCGCGCGCGCGACCTCCAGCCGCTTGCGCAGCGCGATGGGCAGCGCCTTGGCGCGCGCGTGAGCGTGGGGGCCGAGGCCGCAGAGCGCGATGACGCGCTCGGCTTCCGCGCGCGCCTCGCGGGTCGAGGACAGCCGGGTCAGGGCGCCGATCATCACGTTGTCGGAGACCGACAGGTTGCCGAACGGCTTCACGATCTGAAACGTGCGCGTGAGGCCCAGGCGGGCGATCGCGTGCGCGGCAAGCCCGGTCACGTCGCGTCCGTCGAAGCGGATGCGGCCCTCCTCCGGCCGATAGAAGCCCGAGATCACGTTGAACAGCGTCGTCTTGCCGGCGCCGTTCGGACCGATGATGCCGAGCAGCTCGCCGGCCTGCACCTCGAGGGTCACATTGCGAACGGCGGTGAGACCGCCGAAGCGCTTGGTGACGCGTTCAAGCTGGAGCATCGGCCCTCCGCACCCGGAATCGAGCTGCGATGCCGGTGAGGCCCTCGGGGGCCCAGCGCACGACGAGGATCAGCACGACGCCGTAGATGATGAGATAGATGCCGCCGAAGCCGGCCTTCATTCCCGAGAACGTCGCGCGCAGGTACGTCTCGAGCGAGGTGATCAGGATCGAGCCGAGGAACGGCCCGAGGGCGGTGCCGATGCCGCCGATGATCGTGTTGAGCGCGAAGCGCACGGACAGATCGATGGAGAAGACGTGAATGGGATCGACGAAGCCGACGTACTGGGCCCACAAGCTGCCGCAGATCGAGGTGAGGGCTGCGCTGAGCGTCACCGCCTGCACCTTGCGGCGCCGGGTGGCGATGCCGAGGGCTTCGGCCGCGTCCTCGTCCTCGCGCACGCCGGCGAGCTGGTAGCCGATGCGCGAGCGCTCCAGATACACCTGCACGAGGTAATAGACGATCGCGACGACGAGCGCGAGATAGACCCACTGAACGTGGCCGAGCCCGAGCGTCCAGAAGCCGGGCCGGAACGGAACCGGCACGCCCTCGGAGCCCGACGTGAAGCCGCGCCAGCGGCTCGCCACGATCTTCAGCACCTCCGCAAAGGCGATCGTGGACAGCGCGAAGTATGGGCCCTTGAGCCGGTTCGACAGAAAGCCGATGGCCCCGCCGGCGACGAGCGAGAGCACCACGCCGACCAGGAGGCCGAGCCACGGACTCTGGTGGTAGCGCGCGCTCGTGAGGGCGGCCGCGTAGGCCCCGACACCGAAGAACGCGGCGTGGCCGAGCGAGACCTGCCCGGCATAGCCGCCGGCCACGTTCCACGCGGATGACAGCGCGCCCCACAGCAGAATCAGGATCAGGCTGTCGAGGATGAAGCTGTCGCGCACGACCGTCGGCAGGAGCGCGGCGACGGCGAACAGCACCGCCGCCACCCAGCGGTCGGCCGTCATACGCCGAGCGACTCCGCGCCGCGCTGGCCGAAGAGACCGGCCGGCCGGAAGACGAGGACGGCGATGAAGAGGATGAAGTAGAGCACTTCCTTCCACGCCGTGCCGAAGATATACGAGCCGCCGACCTCGACGCCGGCGACGATCAGGCTGCCGGCCAGCGCGCCGACCATGTCGCCGAGCCCGCCGAGCACGACCACCACGTAGGCCAGCGTCACGAACTGCAGACCAGCCTGCGGGTACGCGGCGTAGAGCGGCGACACGAGCACGCCGGCGGTGCCGACGCAGGCGATGCCGATGGCGAAGGTCAGCCGGTACACGCGGTCGGTATCGATGCCCATCAGCGTGGCCGCGTCACGGTCCTGCGCGGTGGCGCGCATCACGCGTCCGGTGTGCGCGAACTTCATGAAGGCGAAGAGGCCCGCGGTCATGAGGACCGCGACCGCGAAGGCGACGACCTGCGAGAGATTGAAGGCGGTGCCGCCGAGACGAAGCACCACCGAGGCGTGCCACGGGCGAAACAGCTGGTAGTCGCCAGACCAGAGCACCAGGGCGACGTTCTGCAGCGCCGTCGACAGTCCCACCGTGGTGAAGATCTGCACGTTGTGCGAGGCGTGGATGACGCCTTTCATCACGAGCACGTACACGAGGAGCCCGACGCCGAAGAAGATCACGAGGGCCACGGGCAGCATCACCCAGGGATCGATCGAGCGCAGCGTGAAGGCGAAGAAGGCGAGGTACATGCCGAGCATCAGGAACTCGCCGTGGGCGAAGTTGACGACGCGCATGATGCCGAAGATCAGCGTGAGGCCGATGGCGATCAGCGCATAAATCCCCCCGAGCAGGACCGTGGAGACCGCGAGCTGCGCGACGACGTCTATTTGCGCTGATCCCAGGCGGGCAGCGGGATCCACTTCGCGCGATTCGTCGTGAACTCCTCCGGCCACACGGTGACGAGCTGACCGTTCTGCCACTGCAGCATGTAGTGCTGCACGCGCTCGTTCGCGTTCTGGCCGGACTC
>DASTCJ010000039.1:0-29841 GCA_035605575.1 Candidatus Methylomirabilota bacterium | reverse complement strand
GCCGGCTTTGCCGGGGCGTGGCGAGCGTTGGGGGATCGAGACACGCGCCGGCTTTGCCGGGGCGTGGCGAGCGTCGGGGGATCGAGACACGCGCCGGCTTTGCCGGGGCGTGGCGAGCGTTGGGGGATCGAGACACGCGCCGGCTTTGCCGGGGCGTGGCGAGCGTTGGGGGGTATGGGGGGCCATTTCGGGGCCCCCCATCTCTACAGATGCGTGAGATTCTCCTGAGCCGGCGGCGATTCACGACGGAGGCGGCGCGCCAGGACGCTGGCCGCCATGTCGCGTCCTCCGAGACCAAAGGCCAGCGCGAGCGCGAAGACGAGCCCACCAAAGGTGATGCCGAACGCGACGAGCACCATCTCCTTGCCGATGCCGAGCTGCGTGAGCGCGGTGGCGAAGGCGAAGAGCAGCACGGCCCAGTGCGCGACCCGTGCGAGCAGCCGCGCCTCGGGAAGTCGGGCGTTGACGGCGGCGATCAGGATCGTGCGGCTCAGGAAGTTGGCGATGAGCCAACCGACGACGATGATGAGGACGGCCGTGAACAGCGACGGCAGGAATGCGAGCAAGAGGACGGTGGCACTGCCGCTACCGGAGGGGGCGACGGCGTCCACACCGGCGCTGGCGAAGAAGACGAACACCGCCCAGAAGGCCATGACGCCGAGAATCTCCGACGGCGCGCGCAGCAATCCTGATCGGCGGAGCGACGACGCCACGCCGGCGCGCTCCATGAGACGATCGAAGCCGAGCGCGTGTGCGCCGCGGGTGAGCGCCATGCGCACGAGCCACGCGCAGAGGAGGCCGACGAGCAGCAGTGTGAAGAGCACGAAGAAGCCGGGCAGGATGACGGCCAGCCGCTCACGCGTCTCGACGAGCGCCAGCCACACGCCTTCGCTCCAGCTATTGCGCATAGTGGGGTTCCTTTCTAGACCATACACCCGGTACAATGCCACGCAATGTTGAGGCGCTGGCTGTTGTCGGGGTGTTGTGTCGCCGTAATTGTCGCCGGTTGTGGTGGCTACAGCGAGAAGCAGTGGATGAAGGTCAACGAGCGCTACACGACCGAGGAATTCCGACGCGACCACAAGGCGTGCTCCAAAGGCCTCGTCCTCGACGAGGAATGCATGCACGCCAAAGGCTGGGTGGATCTGAAGCCGTCGGCAAAGGATCGCGCAGCCGACACCCCGCCGCCGGGTCCCGCGCCGCAAGACTATCGCTATCGCCGCTGATCCACTTCACGAAGGAGTAACGACATGCGCTTCGGGATCTTCACCGGCCTCGGTCTGACGACGTGGGATGCCGTCCGCGATCTGTGGATCCACGTCGACCGAAGCGGCTGGGACGCCGCGTGCGTGACCGACCATTTCATGCCGAACACGCCCGACAAGGTCGGCGACGTGATGGAGTGCTGGACGACCCTGGCCGCGCTGGCGCCACTGACGTCCCGCATGCGGATCGGGACCATCGTGGCCGGCAACACGTACCGGCATCCGGCCGTGCTGGCGAAGATGGCGGCGCAGGTCGATAGCATCTCGGGCGGGCGGCTCATCTGCGGGCTCGGCGCCGCCTGGCAGCAGAACGAGCACGAGGCGTACGGCATTCCCTTCTACACCGTGCAAGAGCGACTCGCCCGCCTCGATGAGGCGTGTCAGGTATTGAAGGCGCTGTGGACGCAGGACCGCAGCACCTTCAAGGGGCGCTACTATCAGCTTGCCGACGCGCCGCTCGCGCCGAAGCCCGTGCAGCGACCGCACCCCGAGCTGATGATCGGCGGCGGCGGCGAGAAGGTCACGCTGAAGATCGTGGCGCGTCACGCCGACCACTGGAACGTGTGGGGCGGCCCGGAGGTCCTCGCGCGCAAGGGCGCGTTGCTCGATGGGTACTGTCGAGCGGCCGGGCGGGATCCCAAGTCGATCATCCGCTCGGCGAACATGGCGCTGCTGTTCTCGGACGACGCCGCCGAGCAGGACAAGCTCTTCGCCGCGCTCACGAAGCGGTTCGGCATGGCCGCCGCCGTCGCGCGGGACACGATGCTCGCTGGCTCTGCGGGAGAGATCCGCGACAAGCTCGGACGGTTGCGCGACGCCGGTGTGGGCATGCTCTTCATCCCCACGCTGTTCATGAAGGATGCGCGGCCGGCGCTCGATCGCTTCCTGAAGGACATCGTTCCGCAATTCCGCTGAGCGCTACGGGCGTCCCTCGAGGGCGCGCTTGAGCTGCTCGAGGTGCGTGTCGTCGTGGGCGGCCATCAGGCTCGAGAGATCCTCGATGGTGAAGCGCCCGCGCACGGGGTGCATGGCGCCGCGCGACCACTGATCGCCCTCGAGCTTGCGCAGGAAGGCGAGCGATTCCTCGCGTCGCTTGCGAAACGCCGCCGCCGCGTCCACCGTGTCGTTCTTCAAATATTGTCGGTCCTGCGCCCACCGGTCCGGATCGATGGCGGTCACCATCGGCTCGTCGGCCGCCATGATCGTCTCGAAGCGCAGCATGAACAGCTCCTCGACGTCGCGCAGATGGCACACGACTTCCTTGGCCGCCCAGTTTCGCGCGTCGGGGCGTCGTGCCAGCGTGGCGTCGCTCTGGCCGCGGACGGCAGCCACGACCTCATCGGCGGTGCGCGCGAGCCGGCGCAGGCGTTCCTCGCGTGGCTGCTTGGCGTATTCCTCCATGGTCGGCATGCCCGCTCTCCTGTCGGTGACGAGCTGATGGAACAGGCTCGACTCGCGTTTGTAGAAGCCTTCCGTGTGATAGGAATCGGCGAGTCGGAGGCCGGTGTAGTCGATGTGGTGTCCGACCTCGTGCAACAGCGTCCGCAGAAACGTTCGGAAGGCCACGACGCGCTTCTGCTTGGCGGTGCGCATCCACAGCTGGATCTTCGGCGTGCGTCCGCCCTCGACCGTGTAGAGACCGTGAAGCTCGCCCCAGCGCGCGTGCGGGCGTGCGGCCAGCACCTCCACGCGGACGGGCGGCAGCTCCAGCATCTCGAGCAACCCGCGGATGAGGCGATCGGTGGCCTGCTGCGTCGGCGGTCGTTCTTCCGTCAGCAGCGCCGCCTCGAGCGAGTCGACCGCTGCATAGAGGTACGCCGGGCGCGGCAGACGGATCTCGGAGACGGCGTCGCTCTTGCGGTAGATCGCCTGCTGCGCGCGCGACAGTCGCGCGTAGTACGCGAACGGCAGCGCTACCTCCCCGTCCAGCGCGGCGCGCGCTTCTCGAGAAACGCCTTGGCGCCTTCGAGGCGATCCTCCGTGGTCCGCAACAGCGTGGAGAGATCGCCTTCCAGCCGGAGCCCGTCGGCGAGGGGAAGCTCGAGGCCCTTCACCACCGCTTCCTTCGCATAGCGCAGCGCCACCGGCGCCTTGGCGGCCATGGTCCGCGCGAGCTCCGTGGCCGCCTTCAGCGCCTCGCCGCTCGGCACCACGCGCTCGACGAGTCCGATGCGCAGGGCCTCGTCGGCGGGGATGCGCGCGCCGGTGAGAATCAGCTCGAGTGCCTTGCCCCGCCCGACCAGCCGCGGCAGTCGCTGGGTGCCGCCGCCGCCCGGAATGATCGCGAGGTTGATCTCCGTGAGCCCGAGGCTCGCGCCGGCGGCGGCGATGCGCAGGTCGCACGCCAGCGCAAGCTCGAGACCCCCGCCGAGGGCGAAGCCGTTGACGGCGGCGACGATCGGCTGCCAGCATCGATCCATCGCCTGCCGGAAGTCGAGGCGTCGACGCTGCTCGCGGAATCGCACGGGCACCAGTGGCTCCACGAACTCCCGGATGTCGGCGCCGGCGGAGAACGCGCGGTCGCCCGCCCCCGTGACCACGACCGCTTTCACGTCGTCATCGCTGGCGATGGTCTCGAAGCAGCGCGTCAGGTCCCGACGCATCGCCTCGTTCATCGCGTTATGGACCTCGGGTCGGTTCAGCGTCACGGTGGCCACGTGCTCGGCCACGGCATAGGTGATCGCCTGGTAGTCGGTCATCGAATCACCTTCCGGCTCCGCAGATCCGCGAGCTCGGCGGCCTCGTAGCCGGCGGACCGCAAAATATCGTCCGTGTGCTGACCGAGGGTCGGCGCCGGGCCGACGTCCCGTGTCTTGGTCTGGGCAAACAGCAGCGACGACGCCGGCAGCGTCAGCGTCCCGAGCTCGGGATGGTCGTACGTCCTCGCCATGCCGTGGTGCTCGGTGAGCGGGTGGCGCCGAAACTCCTCGATGGTGTGCACGGGGCCGGCGGGAATGTCGGCACCGTGCAGCGCCGTCAGCCATGCGTCGCGCGGGCGCGAGCGGAAGCGCGCTTCCATGATCGGCAGAAGCACCTCGCGATTGTCGAGCCGGAGCATCCACGAGGCGAACCGTGGATCGTGCGCCAGCTCCGGCATGTCGAGGACCTGGCACAGCTTGATCCAGAACGACTGGTTGCCGCAGGCGAGGAAGAGCCACTCGCCATCGGCGGCCTGGTACAGGCGATACGTGGGATTGTCGCGGAACACCGACGGCTTGCCCGGATAATTGACGAAGTTTCCCGCCTGTAACGCGGCCACCGCGTGGAAGAGCGAGGTCTCGACCTTCTGGGCGACGCCGGTCCGCTCGCGCACGAACAGCGCCGCCAGCACCGCCTGCGCCGTCAGGGCCGCTGTGTAGTAGTCCACGACGGCAATGCGCAGGTACTGTGGTGGCCCGCCGAAGCCCTGCAACGCCATGATGCCGGCCAGGCCCTGCAGCAGCGGATCGAAGCCCGGCCGATCGACGTACGGCCCGGTGGAGCCGAAGGCGGTGGTCGAGCAATAGATCAGCCGCGGATTGAGCGCGCGCAGCGTGGCGTCGCCGACGCCGAGCCGGTCGGCCACGCCGGGACGCATGTTTTCCATCACGACATCCGCACCGCGCGCGAGGCGCTGAACGATGGCCACGCCCTCCGCCGCTTTGAGGTCCACCGCGAGCGACCGCTTGCCGCGGTTCCACGCGTGAAAGCCCGGCAGCTCGCGGAAGGAGTCGCCGGAGAGCGATTCGATCTTCAGCACGTCGGCGCCCATGTCGGCGAGCATCGTCGCCGCGTAGGAGCCCGCGATATAGCTGGTGAGGTCGACGACGCGGATGCCGTCGAGCGGCGGCCGGAAGTCAGCCACCGCCCGTCAGCGGGCGACGCGCCGGACGATCAGCTCGCGGTGGTAATCCGCGTCGCCGTACAGCGGCTCGAGCGCCTTGGCGCGCTTGAAGTAGAGATGAAGATCGTACTCCCACGTGAACCCGATGCCGCCGTGGACCTGGATGGCGTCGCCGCACACCTTGCGCGAGGCGTCGCTGACGTACGCTTTTGCCACCGACGCTGCGAGCGGGCCGTCCTCGGCGCCGTTCTCGAGCGACCAGGCCGCGTAGTACACGGCCGAGAACGAGTTCTCCACCTCGAGCAGCATCTCGGCGCACTTGTGGCGGATGGCCTGGAAGGACCCGATGGGCTGCCCGAACTGCTCCCGGACCTTTGCGTAGTCGACGGCCATGTCGAGACAGCGGCGCGCGGCGCCGAGCATCTCGGCCGAGGCGCCGACGGCGCCACGCTGCAGGAGAAAGTCCAGCGCCCCGCCCGACGGCAGCCGGCCCTCCGTCGCGACTGCGCCATCGAGCGTCACCGTCGAGAGCCGCACGCCAGGATCCATGCTGGTCAGTGGCGTGACGCTGACGCCGGGTGCCGACGTCTCCACGGCGAACACGGCCACGGTGGCGCCGGCCACCGCCGGGACGAGGATGAGATCGGCCACGTGCGCCCACGGAACGAACTGCTTGACGCCGGTAAGGACGGCCTTGCCGCCGCGCTCCTCCGCCCGCGTCTGAACGCTGCGCAGATCCCAGTCGAGCTCCCGCTCCATCAGCGCGACCGTCGCGCGCGCGCTCCCGCCCGCGATGGCGGGCAACCAGCGATTCTTCTGTGCCGCGCTGCCGAACCGATCGACGGCCATGGCCGCCAGCACCGTGGGCAGATACGCCGACGGGCACGCGGCGCGCCCGAGCTCTTCCTGCAGGATGGCCGTCTCCACGAGCCCGAGCGCGCTGCCACCCGCCTCCTCCGGCAGCGCCAGTCCGAGCCAGCCGAGCTGCGCCATCTCTTTCCACAGCGTTTCGCTCTCGCCGCGCGGGTCGTCCCACAGCGCCCGCACGTGCGCGGCCTTCGCGTGCTCGTCGAGGAACGCGCGCGCCGAGTTCTTCAGCAGCTGCTGGTCGGGGCTGAAGGAGAAATCCACGATGGTCCTCCTGCTAGCTCTTGACGCGGTCGGCGCGGATCTCCTTGGGGAGACCGAGCACGCGCTCGCCGATGACGTTCTTCTGGATCTCGGACGACCCCGAGTAGATGGTGCCCGCGCGCGCCCACAGAAACGCATACGCCCAGCTGGAGCGAACGCCCGACGAGGAGTCGACGTCGAGGGTGGACTCTTCCAGCCCGCCGTCGGTCACCTGCCCATAGGGGCCGAGGATCTCCAGGCAGAGCTCGTAGTAGCGCTTCTCGAACTCGCTGTACGAGAGCTTCGTGATCGACGACGCCGCGCCCGGCGAATCGCCTTTCTGCAGCATCGAGAGCACGCGGAGCGCCGCGTAGCGCTGCACTTCCATCTCCGCGTACACACGACCGAGCTTGGCGCGGACGAGCGGATCCTCGAGCAGCGGCTTGCCGCCGCGCTTGAGCTTCTTCGCCGCGTCCACCAGCCGCTCGAAGGCCGACGCATAGCGCGTGACGCGGGCGATCGAGTTCCCGCCGCGCTCGAATCCGAGCGTCGTCTGTGCGATCTCCCAGCCCTGGCCGAGTCGCCCGATCAGATCGGACTTCTCGACCCGCGCGTTCGTCATGAAGACTTCGTTGAACTCCGCGCTGCCGGTGATCTGCTTCAGCGGCCGGACTTCGACGCCCGGCTGGCGCATGTTGAGCAGGAAGCACGAGATGCCTCTGTGCTTGGCGACGTTGGGATCCGTCCGCGCGAGCAGGATGCCCCAGTCCGAGATGTGGCCGCCGCTCGTCCAGATCTTCTGCCCGTTCACGAGGAAGTGCTCGCCCTTGTCCTCGGCCCGCGTGCGCAGGCTCGCGAGATCGGAGCCGGAGTTCGGCTCGGAGTACAGCTGACACCAGATCTCCTCGGCCGAGAGGATCTTCTTCAGGTAACGCTCTTTTTGCGCGGCCGTCCCGTGGATGATGATCGTGGGGCCGATGAAGCCGATGCCGAGCCCGTTGATCGGCGCCGGCGCGTTGGCGCGCGCCATCTCGTCGGCCACGATGGCGACCTTCATGGGGGTCGCGCCCTGCCCCCCATATTCCTTGGGCCACGCCATTCCCACGTACCCGGCCTCGAACATCGTGCGGTGCCAGGCGCGACGCTCCTCGAGCGTCTTGAGCTCGGTACGCGGAACGTTGGCTTCGAGCCACCGCCGCGTCTGGTCGCGGAATGCGCGGTCCTCGGGCGAGAGATTCAGGTCCATCACGGCCTCCTCGGAATGCCCGGTTCTAACACGCGGCGTCGGGCGAATCAATCAACCGGGCGACGGCAGCTGATAGATCGCCGTATGAAGCACGTGGGCGATCGCCCGGTCGCCGGCGACGAGGACGAGGTCGAGCTCGACGAACTCACGGCCCTTCTTCTCGAAGAGCGAACGGACCTTGCCGCGGGTGGCGAGATGATCGCCGACGTGCGCGGCGCCGAGATGACGGACGACGCTGCCGACATGGATCCACGGTCCCATCTTGACGTTGCGATCGAGCGCGCGGTTTGCTTGCTCCAGATAGAAGCCGGGATGGACGGCGGCGCTGGCGCCTCGGTACGGAGCGAGCGCATCGTCGACCTTCGCGAGGTACTCCGCAGCCCGGGCGGCGTCGTAATGCGCCACGGGCGAGCCGAGCGCATCGAGCGCGGCGAGATGCGCGCGGGTGGCGGCCGGTCGGGGATCCGGCAGCGGCGCCGCGTGATACATGGCGAGGTTCACCGGCGTGGGCCGGCCGGCCGGAACCGTCGCCAGCAGCGTCGCGCACTCGGGGGTGGCGGCGGTGCCTGCCGTGAGCGTCGCCGTCACGCCCCCGGCGTCGCGCGACGTGACGGCGCCGCGCACGACCACCTCTTCGCCATCGAGGACGGGCTTCACGAACCGCACGCTCGCGGTGCCGCGCGTGAGCCAGGCCGCACCGAAGGCGGCCGCCAGCGGCTGAGTCATGTACGCGTAGATCATGACACCGGGGACGAGCGCGCCGGGGAATCCATAGCGCCGCGCCGTCTCGTCGTCGTGAATGGCGTTCTCGCCGGACGACGAGACGTTGCGCGCTTTCACGCGGTACACGGGCAGCGAGTCGGCCACGCGCGGAGTGTACGCGGCGGTCGCGAGGGCGGTCAATGCGGGTATAATCGCGATCGTGCGCACGCTCGTCATCGCCCTCATCGTCATCGTCCTCGTCGTGGGCGGCCTCGTTCTCTGGGCGATCGGTGTGAACAATCAGCTGGTGGGCCTCGAGCAGAACGTGAACGAAAAATGGGCGCAGGTGCAGAACGTCTACCAGCGCCGCGCGGATCTCATTCCGAACCTCGTGGAGACCGTGAAGGGCTTCGCCGCTCAGGAGCGTACGGTGCTGACCGAGGTGACCCAGGCCCGCGCCAGCGCCACCGGCGTGCGCCTCACGCCGGAGGCGTTGAACGACCCGCAGGCGCTCGCAAAGTTCCAGGCCGCGCAGAACCAGCTCTCCGGCGCGCTGAGCCGGCTGCTCGTCACCGTCGAGCGGTATCCCGAGCTGAAGTCGAACGCCAACTTCCTCGCGCTACAGACACAGCTCGAAGGCACCGAAAACCGTATCGCGGTGGAGCGCCAGCGTTACAACGAGGCAGTGCGTGAGTACAACACGCGGCTCCGTCTCTTCCCCGGCAGCCTCATCGCCGGGGTGGCGGGGTTCAGACCGAAGGCGTTCTTCGAGGCGGCACCCGACAGCGCCACGCCGCCCAAAGTGAAGTTCTAGTCTGCTCGGTGCGCTCCTTCTCGCGCTCGCCCTGACCATCCCACCGGCGCCGACCGGCCGCGTCAACGACTATGCCGGCCTGCTCGCGCCCGCCGACCGCCAGCGACTCGAGTCACGCCTGACCGAGGGCGAGCGTGCGACCGGCGCGCAGGTCGTCGTCGCGATTTTCCGCTCACTCGAGGGCGAGAGCCTCGAGGATTTCTCGATCCGCCTGGCACAGCAGTGGCGCATCGGCCAGAAGTCCCTCGACAACGGCGCCATCTTGCTGATCTTCGTCGACGACCGGAAGATGCGGATCGAGGTCGGCTACGGTCTCGAGCCGATCATCCCGGATATCGTTGCCGGCACGCTGATTCGCGAGACGCTGGCGCCGCGGTTTCGAGAGCAGCGCTACGCGGCCGGCATCGAGGCAGCGGCCGATGCGATCTACGCGCGGATCTCGGCGCAGTCGGCGGGACGTACGCCGCCCGCTCGTGCTGGCCGGCGTTCGAACGAAGTCAGCCCTGCCATGCTGCTGCTGATGCTGCTGATATTCGGCGTGTTCGGGGTGGCCATCCTGAGCGCCATGCGCAATTCCGCGCACCGCGGGTACACCGCCGGCGGCCGTGGCTGGCGCTCATCCCCGCCGATCTTCTACGGCGGCGGCGGGTGGGGCGGCGGCGGATGGTCCAGCGGTGGCGGCGGCGGCGGCTTTTCGGGCGGTGGTGGCAGCTTCGGCGGCGGCGGCGCCAGCGGCAACTGGTGATGTTCGGTCATCCCCGCTGGGTGCGGCGACTCTTCAGCCAGGCAGATCTGGACGCGATCGTCGCGGCCGTGCGCGCGGCCGAGGCGGCCACCGCCGCCGAGATCCGGGTGCACATCGAGCGGCGCGTCGCGCACGGCCGGCGCGCGCCGAGCGCTGACGCGCTGGCGCGGGCCCGGCAGGTGTTCGTCATGCTGAAGATGCACGAGACTGCCCTTCGCGCGGGCGTGCTGATCTACGTCGCCATCGACGACCGCCAGCTCGCCATCGTGGGCGACGCCGGCATTCACGCCCGTGTCGACGCCGGCTACTGGGACGCGATCCGCGACCGGATGGTCCAGCACTTGCGCGCGGGCGCCGCACGCGACGCCGTCGTGCACGCGCTCGCCGACGTCGGCGCCGTGCTGGCGCGCGAGTTTCCGCGCCGGCCCGATGACGTCGACGAGCTGCCGGACGATGTCAGCCTTGGCCGCTGAGACGACGTCGTCGGCACACCTCGTGCACCGTCGTCGCGCATGGGCCGGCGTGACGGGATCCTGCGGGGCATGACGGCTGGCTTCGTCGCGGCCGGGGTGATGTCGTCGGCGCGCCTGGCGGCGCACCGTGCAGGACTTATCGAGCGCATGGTGCCGCAAGTCCTCCAGGAGCGCGCCGCCGGCAGCGCCGGCGTCGACCTGCCGGGCGGAAAGGCCGCACACCAGCTGGCGGCCGAAGTCATCCATCACGGGGTGAGCGTCGCCTTCGGCGGCCTGCTGGGCGCTGCCACGTCGCGGCCGCGGCTCTTCACCGGCATCGGCTATGGTCTGGCGATCTGGGGTATCGACACGCTCGGGCTCTTGCCGGCATTGCGGATCGATCGCGTCGGCGGCCGTGCGGTCGATGCCGCCGCCCACACGATCTTCGGCGCCGTGCTGGCGCTCGCCATGCGCGAGCTCGCAGCGCAGCCGCGACTGCGGGCCGTGCCGGTGTCGCTGCCGCAGCGGCATCGTGTAGGATGAAGCGCCGATGAGATCCGTGGCGCCGCTCGCGTTGGCGCCGGTCCTCCCCTAGATCGCGCTGCGGCGGCAAAGCCGGCGCTCGGGTAACGTGTGCTACGCTCCACATCCCGATGACTCGTGACGAGATTCCGACACCGGCGCTGCTGCTCGACCTCGATCGATTCGAGCGGAACGTCGCGCGGATGGCGGAGCACGTGCGAAAGGCGGGGAAGGCGCTGCGGCCCCATGCGAAGACACATCGCTGCCCGGAGATTGCACGGCGGCAGATAGCGGCGGGAGCGCTCGGTGTCGCCTGCGCCAAGCTCGGTGAGGCGGAAGTCATGGCGAGCGCCGGCATCCGCGGCCTGCTCATCACCACCGAGGTCGTGGCTCCGAGCGCGGTGCGGCGCCTGATGCGGCTCATGGGGGAGGCGCCGGACACGATGGTGGTCGTGGACCATCCCGAAAATGTCGAGGCGCTGGCGCGCGCGGCCGCCGAAGACCAGGTGGTGGTGAACGTGCTCATCGACATCGATGTCGGTGGGCGTCGGACGGGCGCCCAGCCAGGCGACACGGCCGTCACGCTCGGCCGGCTCGTCATGTCGAAGCCGTCGCTGCGGCTCCGTGGATTGCAGGGCTATGCCGGCCAGTGCGCGCACGTGGTCGGCTGGGAGGCGCGGCGGCGTGCCTCGCTCGACGCGATGGCTCCGCTGATGGAAACGCGCGCTCGCTTCGAGGCCGCGTCACTGCCGGTCGGCATCGTGGCCGGCGGATCGACCGGAACGCACGACATCGACGTGGAGCTGACGGGCCTCACCGAGCTGCAGAGTGGCTCGTACTGCGTGATGGACGTCGACTACCGGCGTATCGGCGGCCGTCGCGGCGACACGCTGACCGAGTTCGAGATGGCGCTCACCGTGGTGGCCACCGTCGTGAGTGTTCCGACCGCCGACCGCGCGATGGTCGACGCCGGGCTGAAGGCGTTCTCGACCGACAAGCCGTTTCCGCCCGAGGCTGTCGAGCGCCCCGGAGTCGAATACGGATTCGCGGGCGACGAGCACGGTCGGTTGACGGTCGTCGATGCGCAGCGCCCGGTTCGTCTCGGCGAGCGCATCGAATTCTTTCCCCCGCACTGCGACCCGACGGTCAATCTCTATGACCGCGTCTGGTGTGTGCGCGCGGACAAGGTGGAGGCCGTCTGGGATATTGCCGCACGAGGGCGCTCGGACTGACGCGCGGGCGCATGGAGCGGCGGCGCCTCGGCGGCACCGACATGGAGGTGAGCGCGCTCGGATTCGGCGGCAGTGAGATCGGCTACGAGTCCGTCGATCAATCCACGGTGACGCGTCTGCTCAATGCGGCGCTCGACGCCGGTCTGAACGTCATCGACACCGCCGAATGCTACGTCGACAGCGAGGCGCTGATCGGCCGTGCCGTCGCCGGTCGTCGGCGCGACGTCTTTCTCTTCACGAAGTGCGGCCACCCGCGCGGCTTCGGCGCGGGTGACTGGCGCCCGACGTCGCTGCTGGATTCCATTGCGCGCAGTCTCACGCGGTTGCGAACCGAGACGCTCGACCTCGTGCAGCTTCATTCGTGTAGTGAGGCGGAGCTGCGTCGCGGTGATGCGGTGGCCGCCCTCGAGACGGCTCGCTCGCGCGGCATGACCCGCTACATCGGGTACAGCGGTGACGGCGCCGCCGCCCGGTACGCCGTCGAGAGCGGACGCTTCGACACGCTGCAGATCTCGCTCAGCATTGCGGACCAGGAGGCGCTCGAGACGACGCTGCCGCTCGCGCGCCGGCGCGGCCTCGGCATCATCGCCAAGCGCCCGCTCGCGAATGCGGCCTGGCGCACCGGCAAGGCGCCTCGCAACGGCTATCATCGGGAATACTGGCGCCGGCTGCGCGAGCTCGACTACGACTTCCTGCGCGGGCCGCTCGACCACGCGATCGCGACGGCGCTGCGCTTCACGCTGTCGGTCGACGGTGTTCACACCGCGATCGTCGGGACGACCAATCCCGATCGCTGGATGCAGAACGCCGCGCTGCTGGCTCGCGGGCCGCTGCCCAAGGGCGACATCGACGCCATCCGCCGTCGCTGGCGCGCCGTCGCCGGCACCGACTGGACCGGACAGACCTGACACCTCGCGCGGATCGAGGCGCATGGCCGAGGCGCGCCACGGCTGCCCCGCGGCGTGCCGAGCGCTGGGGCGGTATGGACGCCATTTCGCGGCACCCATCTTCTACGGCGATTCCGGGATGCGTGATGGCGGGAGCGATGCGAGCAGCGCGCGGGCGCGCGGCCGGTCCGAGAGCGTCCAGTAGGGGAGATCGCTCGGCGCGGGCTCTTCGAGGACGCGCATGAGCTCGCGCTCGGCGTCGGCGTAGCGGCGGATGGCGATGTAGAGGCGAGCGAGCTCGACGCGCGTGCCCGTTCGCCGAGGATCCGTGGCCAGCGCTCTTTGGAAGTGCTGCTCGGCCCGGTCGCGGTCGCCGCCGAGCATGACCGGCAGCTCGGCATCCAGCCCTCCTGCCAGCGTATGACCTTCAACGGAGGCCGGATTCAAGCTCAGGATCGTGGCCGCCTCCTCGCGCAGCGTGGGCACCACGGCGACGGCGCGCATGATCCCGCGCGTGCCGGCCCACCGCGCGCTGTTGAGCGCGTACCAGATGTGCGCACGCTCGCTGCGGGGTGCGGCCGTCACCGCGCGGCGGCCTATCTCGCGGCCGCGATCGTACGCGGCCAGCCGCTCGCGATCGTTGCGCGCCTTGAACTCGCCGAGCAGAAACCACGCGTGCGCGAGCTCGCTCAGCACGTCCGCCGTCGGCTCCCGGTCGGCCGCGGCCTGTAACAGATCACGCGCGTGCTCGAGACGAGCGAGGTCCTCGTGGTACTCGGCGAGCAGCGCGCGGGCCGTCTCGAGTGGTGTGTCCGCGGGGGCTGGGCTGGCGACGACGGCGGCCAGCAGCGCGAGCGTGGGGGCGAGCCGACTCAGCGCGGCCGGCTCACCAGAGCGTCCAGAAGATTCGTTGCACCTCGTCGGCGCTGTGGGCGGCGAAGAGCGCCGGCCGCGTGCGCGCCGCATTCGGCAGGCCTTCGGAGTACCAGGCGAGGTGCTTCTTCAGCTGCACGAGGGCGACGCGCGGCGGCAGCTGCGCGTCGATCAGCGCCGCGTGCCGACGGATGATCGCCGCGCGTTCGTCGTGCGCGACCGGCCGCCCGCTGAAGACCCACGGCCGCCCGAGCGCGCCCCGGCCAATCATCACCGCCGCGCACCCGGTGGCGTTGACCATCGCCTGCGCGTCGTCGACCGAGCGGACGTCGCCGTTGCCGGTGATCGGCAGTCGCACCGCGGTCACTACCGCCGCGATGATGTCCCACGGCGCGCGCCCGGTGAACTGCTGCGACCGCGTGCGTGGGTGCACTGTGATGCCGTCCACGCCCTCGGATTCGGCGAGACGGGCGATTTCCACGGCGTTCAGCGCGTGCTCGTCCCAGCCGCCACGGATCTTGATCGTCACCGGCACCGACACGGCCTTGCGCAGCGTCCGAAAGATGATGGCGGCGCCGAGTGGATCGCGCATGAGCGCGGCGCCCTGACCCTTGGCCACGATCTTCGCCACCGGACAGCCCATATTCAGGTCGATGCCATCGGCGCCGGCGGCCTCGAGGCGCCGCGCCGCTTCGGCCAGCACCTCGGCATCGTTGCCGAGGAGCTGCATGACCAGCGGTCGTTCTTCCGGCAAGTACCGCGTCAGCGCTTCCGTCTTGCCATTGCCCATCGCGAACGCCCGCGCGTCGATCTCCTCGCTGGTGAGGAGTCCGGCGCCGGCCTCACGACAGATCAGGCGGAACGGCGCGTTGGTCACGCCGGCCATCGGCGCGAGACGGAGATCCAGCGCCCGCATCACCCCAGATGCTTGTAGAGCCGGCCGGCCTTCATGATGACGCGCAGGTTATCCTGCACCTGGAACGCGCGCAGGTTCTTCAGCGGATTACCCTGCACGACGATGAGGTCCGCGTACTTGTTCGGCTCGACGCTGCCGATCCGGTCGGACATGCGGAAGATCTCCGCGTTGATCTTCGTCGCCGACAGAAGCACCTCCATCGGCTTCATGATCTGGCCCTTCAGCTCGAACTCGACCGCGCGCTGGGTCGCCATGTCGCCGAGCAGGTCGGAGCCCGACCCGATCTTGCAGCCGGCCTTGTACGCGTAGGTGAGACCCTGCACCGACTGCTGGCGAGCCATGTCGATCTTGGCGATCTGATGATCGCCGATCCCGTAGCGCTTGCCCTCGCGATAGATCGCCTCGTACGTCACCATGGTCGGTACCAGAAACGCGTTGGCGTCCTTGATGGCCTTGGCGGCGGCTTCTCGGATCAGATTGCCGTGCTCGATGGAGCGCACGCCCGCCTCGATGGCGCGCCGGACGGCCGTGTCCGAATAGGCGTGGGAGAGGACGTACTTGCCCACCGCCTGCGCTTCTTCCACCGCCGCCCGCATCTCGGCCACCGTGAACTGCGTCGTGTCGAGCTCGTCGGATGGCGACATGGCGCCGCCGGAGGCCATGATCTTGATCTGGTCGACGTCGCGGCGGATGTTCTCGCGGGCGGCGCGTCGCACCTCGTCCGGTCCGTCGGCGATGAAGCCGATCATGCCCACGCAGCAGTCGATCGGATCCGTCCACTCCGAGCGGCGCCGCTTGTCGCCGTGACCGCCCGTCTGTGAGATGTACCGTCCGGACACGAGCAGCCGCGGCCCGGGGAAATGGCCTTCTTCGAGCGCCATGCGGAAGCCGTAATCCGCGCCGCCCGCGTCACGCACGGTGGTGAAGCCTTGCATGAGGCATTCCTCGGCGCGCTTCATCGCCCGCGCCGCGATGTAGGAGGGCGGATAGTAGCGGTGCTGGTCGGTGATGTTCTCGGTGACGGCGCAGATGTGGACATGCGCGTCGGTGAGCCCGGGCATCAGCGTCGCACCCTTGCAGTCGATCGTCGTGACCCGACCGGGCAAGGCGCCGACGTGGCCTTTGGCCGCGACGTCCTTGATACGATCGTCCTCGACCACGACCGCCGCGCCCTCGACAGGATCCGCGCCGGTGCAATCGATCAGAAACGCGTTCGTGAAGACGGTGATGGGCATGCGCGACTCCTAGCGTGGGACGATCTTCGCTTCGTACATCCACACCTTTTCGTCGGGACGCGGTGACCACTCGACGTGGCTCGCTACGCCATAGAGGTCATGCTGCTGCCAGAGGAAGACCCACGGCGCCTCATCGCGCACGAGCTTCTGCAACTCGGTATAGGCGGCCGCGCGCGCTTTGGCGTCGACGACCGTCACCGCCTTCGCGATCTTCTCGTCGAGCATCTTGTTGTTGCCGTACGACGAGTAGGTCGCGTCCGCCTTGAAGAGCGGCTCGATGGTGCCCTGGCCGTGCAGGGCGGGGCCCCAGCCGAGAAAGAACATGTCGCCTGTGTTCCGGTTCTTGATCTTGTCCAGATGCGTGCCCCACTCGTTGACCACCACATTCGTCTTGATACCCAGCCGCTGCAGCTGGGCGGCGATGGCGAGCGAGACGTCCTTGTCGAGCGGATAGCGCCCGGACGGCGTGTCGAGCGTGAGTGCCAGCGTCTTCGGATCGACGCCGGCCTCCTTGAACAGCGTCTGCGCGCGCCCCGGGTCGTGCTTGTAGCACTCCACCTGTGCGAAGTCGACGTTCGCCGGCGCCAGCGGCCCGCACATCCTCGTGGCATTGCCGCGCAGCACCTGGGTGATTAGCTCGTCAACGTTCACGGCATGGTTCATGGCCCGGCGCACCCGCACATCCTGCATCGGACCGGGCTTCAGATTCACGAGCGCCAGGTAGTTGATGCGTGACGACACCGTCGATCGAACCCTCGCGCGCCCCGAGCGCTCGACGGTGTCGACCGCGTGCGGCGGAACGTCCTTCATGATGTCGATCTCCCCGGACAGCAGCGCCGCCATGCGCGCGCTGAACTCCGGGATGAAGCGGAACGTCACCCGGCTGACGTCCGCCGGCCCCGCCCAGTAGTCCGGATTCCGCTCGACCACGAGGCGCTCGTCGCGGCGCCATTCGACGAACTTGAAGGGCCCGGTGCCGATGGGCTTTTCCGCGAGCTTCTGCGGGCCGAGCTCCTTGAGCGCCTTGGCGGGCAGCACGAGGAGGTCGGTGAGCGACGCGTGATCGATCACGCTCGGGTACGGCTTGTCGGTCACCAGCCGGACGGTGTAGGGGTCGACGATCTGCACTTCCTTGAGCGGTTTCCAGTAGGCCGGCGTGGCGTAGTGGCTCTTGTTCGCCGGGTCGAGCATGTACTCGAAGGTCGCCTTGATCGACTGCGCGTCGAACGGTTCGCCGTTGTGGAACTTCACGCCCTTGCGCAACGTGAACTCCCATGTCGTGTCGTTTACGAGCTTCCACCCCGTGGCGAGCATTGGCTTCGGCTTGAGCGTCTTGGGATCGCGATCGAGGAGACGGTCATAGATGTGCTCGAGCATGTTGTTGGTCGTCCAGTCCACAATCGTCACCCCGAGCATCGTCCGCGGCTCGGCGCCCAGGCCAACGACGATCTCTTTGGTGCGAGCCCGGTCCTGCGCGGGCGCGGCCGGCACGCCGAGGGTCGTGAGCACGAGGACGACGACGAGCAGCCTGAGAGCGCGCATGGGACTCTCCTTACACGCGAAGCTTGGGATCGAACGTGTCGCGCAGCCAATCGCCGAGCAGGTTCACGCCGAGGGCGGTGAGCGCGAGGGCCAGACCGGGGAACGCGGCGAGCCACCATGCGACGTAGAGGAAATCGCGGCTCTCGCTGAGCATGCTGCCCCACGCCGGCGTCGGCGGCTGCACGCCGAAGCCGAGAAAGCTGATGGCGGCCTCGGCCACGATGAATTGCGAAAATTGCAGGCTCGCCACCACGACGAGCGACGGCGCCACGTTCGGCAGCACGTGGCGAAAGAGCAGACGCGCACGGCCGACGCCGAGCGCGGCCGCGGCGTGGATATAGTCACGCTGCTTCACCGAGAGAACCTCGCCGCGCACGACGCGAGCATATACCACCCATCCGGCCGCCGAAAGGCTGAGGATGATGTTACGCAGGCCGAGCCCGACGATGGCGTTGATCGTGAGCGCGAGCAGGATGAACGGGAACGACAGCTGCACGTCGGCGATCCGCATCAGCACCGCCGACGGCCACCGCTCGACGAAGCCCGCCACCAGCCCGAGCAAGCCGCCGACGACGGCCGTCACCACCACCGTGCACACGCCGATGAACAGCGCAAGCCGCGCGCCATACAGGACGCGCGCCAGCAGGTCGCGGCCCAGCTGATCGGTGCCGAGCGGATGCCCCGGCGTGCCCGGCGGCCGGAGACCGCTGGCGAAATCGGCCGCGAGCGGGTCGTGCGACGCGAGCCACGGCGCGCCCGCGGCAGCGACGACGATGGTGACGGTGAGCGCGACGCCCAGCCACGCTTTCATGGTAGCGAGCGCGCGAGCACGGCTCGAGTCGTGGGTGGCCTGTTCGAGATGGTTCGCGGCTCCGCGTCGCCCGGTCTGTCGTTTCGCGGTGTGAGGCTCATGCTTCTGCTTTGCGGACTCGCGGATCGAGCCAGCCGTAGGCGAGGTCGACGGCGAGGTTGGACAGCGTGTAGACGATCGAGGTGAACGACACCGCGGCCATGACCACCGGGAAGTCGCGGTTCAGCAGCGCCTGCACCGTCAGGCGTCCCAGCCCGGGCCACGCAAAGATCGTCTCGGTGACGACGGCGCCGCCGAGGAGCTGGCCGGCTTCGAGGCCGGCCAACGTGATGATCGGGATGGCGGAGTTTCTGAGGGTGTGCTTGCCGATGACGCGCGTCTCGGCGAGACCCTTGGCCCGTGCGGTCAGCACGTAATCTTCGCCCAGCGTATCGAGGACCGCCGAGCGCGTGAGGCGCGCCACCCGCGCGGCGTAGAACGCCGCCAGCACCACCGCAGGCATCACCAGGTGGGCGGTCGTCCCCATGCCGCCGGTCGGTAGCCAGCGCAGCTGCACGGCGAAGACGTAGATGAGCATCAGACCGAGCCAGAACCCGGGCGTGGCTTGACCGAGCACGGTGACGACGGTGCTCACGTGATCGAAGGCGCTGTCCCGGCGGACCGCGGACACCACGCCGAGCGGCACCGCGATGACCAGCGTCAGGGCGAGCGCGGCGCCGGCCAGCAGCAGCGTGGCCGGCAGGCGCTCGAGCACGAGCCCGAGCGCGTCGCGACGGTAGCGCAGGGACTCGCCGAAGTCGCCGCGCACGGCGTCGCCGAGGAACCGCGCGTACTGTACGGCCAGCGGGTCGTTGAAGCCGAGCCGCTCACGGAACTCGTTCACGTCCTTGGCCTGGATATCCATCGGCATGAACAGCAGCACGGGATCGCCGGTCAGTCGAACCATGCCGAAAACGGCGGTGAGCGACAGGAACACGACGAGAACCGTCTGGGCCAGCCGCGCCAGGAGATAGCGACGCATTGCTACTGCTGCTGATCCTCGAAGCGATGGTGAAGCGTTACCGCCTTGCGCTTCTTCCGATAGCGCAGATTCAGCAGCTCCACGAGCAGGGAGAAAGCCATGGCGAAGTAGATGTAGCCCTTGGAGACGTGCTGGCCGAACCCCTCGGCCACGAGCATGACGCCGATGAGCAGCAGGAAGGCGAGGGCGAGGATCTTCACGCTCGGATGCCGCTCGACGAAGCCGGAGACCGCGCCCATCGAGAGCAGCATCACCACCATGGCGATCACCATGGCCGTCACCATGATCGCGACGTGCTCGGCCATGCCGACGGCGGTGATGACGGAGTCGAGCGAGAAGACGATGTCCAGCACGAGGATCTGCACGACCACGGCCGCGAAGGCGCTCCGGGCGCGCGCGCGGGCCCGCTCGGTGTGCTGAACCTCGAGCTTGTCGTAGATCTCCCACGTCGCCTTGAAGATCAGGAAGAGGCCACCGCCGAGCAGGATCAGGTCACGGCCGGATACCTCGTGGCCGCGGACGGCGAAGAGGGGCCGCGTGAGGCTCATGATCCAGGTGATCGCGAACAGCAGCCCGATCCTGATGATGAGCGCCATGCTGAGGCCCAGGCGTCGCGCGAACGGCTGCTGGCTCACCGGGAGGCGTGCGGTCAGGATGGCGATGAACACGACGTTGTCGACGCCGAGCACGATCTCCAGGGCGGAGAGCGTGAGGAGGGCGATCAGCCCGTCGGCGGTGAGCAACGCGTCCACAGTGGACGGTCATACTACCGCACTCCGTATACTGAGTGGCCAATGCGCACAGCCGTCACGGCTCTCGCGATCGTGCTGATCCTCGCCAGCCTCGCCGCGGCGGCCACGCTCCCGACGTCGCCCGACGAGGTGGTGGCCGAGGTCCGCCGCGCCACCGCGCGGTATCTCGACATCGCTGTCGCGCGCGCCGATGGGTACGTTCAGGCGAGCGGCATGGAAGCGCGTCACGGCTACCACTTCGTGCTACCGACGGCGCAGGCGCGCGCGCTCGCCACCGGCAACCTCGATCTCTCGCAGCCGCCCGTCCTCCTCTACGTCGAGCGCAGTGGCGTCTGGCAGCTGGCGGGTGTCGAGTACGCGCTGCCGTCGGCGCCGGCATCGAGCCCGCTGCCCGCCTCCGCTTGGCATCGCCACGAAGCGTCGTGTCACTATCGCGATTTCCGCGAGATCGCCGCCGCCAGCGCGCGGCAGTGCCCCGCACGGCATCCTGAGAGCGGCGAGATCTTCGTCGGCTGGCATCCGGCGCTGGCGACGGCGCACGTGTGGGCCTGGTACCCGAACCCTGATGGGCCCTTTGCCGAGACCAACGCGTTCCTCGCGCCCTATGGCGGGTTCGTGGCGCCCGCGCATCACGCGCGCAACCCCGCCGAGATGCTCTACTCGGAGCTCACACACCGGCTGGCCGGTCTGATCTTGTTGCTGCTGGCGGCACTCAGTTTCTGGGAATCGTGGCGCCCGCGTCGCTTTCCCTGGAACGCGGTGTCGGCGCCGCTCTGGGTCGCGTACGGCGTCTATCTCATTCCGTCGAGCGACCCCGAATCGTGGCCGTACGGCCCGCAGCGCTTCACTGACATATTCGCGGACCCGCTCGTTCTCCAGCACAAACTGCTCGCGCTGCTGCCAATCGTCATCGGGGGGATCGTCCTGCTTCGTGGCACGGGACGTCTGCCGTCACGCCGCCTGGTGCGCGTGCTCGCCGGCCTCGCCATCGCCGGTGGTCTCACGCTGTTCTTCCACTTCCACGACGGCCGGATTCACTTCGATGCGATTTACTTCCAGCATGCGCTCATGGGCACCACGGCGTTGGGCGTGGGCGTCGCCTTGCTCGTCGGCGTCCGCAGTGACGTGCCGCGACGCTGGCTGACGTGGGCGTGGCCCACGTTTCTCGTGCTGATGGGGTTGGTGCTGCTCGCCTATCGGGAGTGAGTGTTGGCGTGCGCCCCCGACATGGCCCCCGTGCGCCCTGGCGTTCGTCGCGCCCCGGCACAGCCGTGGCGCTCGTCGCCAGGCCATGGCGCGGTCTTCAACAAGCCTGTGCAGGCACCCAGTAAGGCTGGTAGTAGCCCGAGGCGTACGCGCGCTGCTCGTAACGGCTCTCGATCCACGTCCCGTCGGGTCCGAAGCCACCGGGGATGAACGTGCTCTGCGTGTACGCCATCGGCACCCACTGGTACGCCCAGTAGCCCGGGGTCACGCACGGTTGAGACGCGTAATACACGACGCTCGGTGGGGTGACGAACACGAACCCCGGGCGGGCGACGTGGCGCGGAAAGCGCTCCGGGGGTGGGTTCGGCACGATATTGGGTGCATTCGGGATGATTGGTCCGACGCGCGGGATGATCGAACCGCGGCGAAGATCGCCGGCCTCCGCCAGTGATGCCGCGAGTGACAACCCGACCAGCACGGCGGCCACAATTCGCTTCATGACATCCTTTCGACGGGTCTGGACGTGCGTGTATTCATTTCACGAGCCAATGCGCGTGCGGACGGCGTCCCACATCAGCTCAGCCCATCGCGCATAGCCCAGATCTGACGGATGGTAGCCGTCCGCCGAGAGTAGCTCCGGGTGGCCAGGCACCTCGCGCCGGCTGGCGCGGTAGAGGTCCACGACCAGCGCCCCGTGGCGTTTCGCCGTACGTGCCACGATGTTGTTGAATTCCACCGACAGACGGCCAACCACGGGCGCGCTGTCCCGGTTGCGGAAGCGAGGCGTGATGGCGAGATCCGGGAGGAGGTTGACCACGATGACGGCCGACGTCTCTCTCGCGAGGCGCGCCAGGATCGTGTCGAGATTCCGAGCATAGGTCGCCGGCGGCACCCTGGTCGTGATGTCGTTGGGGCCGATCGACAGCGTCACCAGATGTGGTTGAAACGCGATCGCCCGGGCGAGCTGAGCGTCGAGCACGTCGAGCGAGGTCGCGCCGGCCACTCCGAGATTCACGGTGCGCGCTCGCGGATAGCGGTCGCGCAAGCGCGCGTCGAGGCGTCCGACGTAGTTGTTGCGCGCGGTGGACGCGCCGACGCCTTCCACCGTGCTGTCGCCGAGCGCGACGTAGACGACCTCGGCGCCGAGATCCGCGGGCAGCATCCGCATCCCGGCGGCGCCTGCCCAGGCGCCTGCCGTCAGCACGAGCATCGCGACGATGGCGAGGCCGATCGGCTTCACCACTTCGCCGCCTCCTCGAGCGTTCGCCGAAACCACGGCGCGTCGGGAAACGTGATCGGTCGGATCGCCGGTAACGTCGTGCCGGCGCGACGGTACGCGTCGACGTAGTCACGCGCCGCTTCGGCGGAGCCGAGCCCGCCGAGCGCCTCGGCCATCGCCGCCGGCACCACGCCATCGCGATCGAAAGCGGCGATCTCGGCGCCCAGACCCGCCGTCTCGAGCATCGCGCGATAGAACGGCAGCGACGCGTAACGAACGAGTTCGGCGCGAAAGGCGCTGAGCGCGGCGCGGCGATCGTCGGTCACCGCGAGCGGGACGGCCGCCACGATCTGAAAGCCGTCCAGCGTGCGCCCGGCTCGCCGCCGGCCGCGCGCGATGGCCGGCACGGCGACGGCGCGGACGTACTCCGGCGGGCACAGCCAAAGGATGGCGCCGTCGGCGATCTCGCCCGCCAGCTCGAGCATCTTCGTCGAGAGCGCGGCCAGATAGATCGGCGGCGCCGGCGGTCGTCGCGGAACCGCCATCGCCCAGCGCGCGCGGTAGTGGCGCCCGCTGAAGTCCGCGCCGTCGCCGAGCGCGCCGCGCAGCACGGCAACGTACTCGCGCATGGCGTGGAGCGGCTCGACCACGCGCAGGCCCAGCATGTCTTCCATGGATGCCGCGTGGCTCACGCCGATGCCGAGCTTGAACCGACCGCCGGTCATCTCGCTCAGCGTCAGCGCGGCCTGGGCCATGCTCACCGGATGACGCGGATAGATCGGCACCACGCCGTTGCCGAGTCCGATGCGCGAGGTGGCGGCGCCGTAGGCAGCGAGGACCAGGAAGGAATCGCGACCGAGGCCGTGCGTGACCCAGATGCTGTCGTAGCCCAGCCGCTCCGCGGTGCGCGCCAGCTCGACGGCCGCGCCCAGCTCCGCGCCGGGATTGAGATAGGTGGCGATGGCCATAGGCTCAGTGTACGGACCGGTGGAAGAGGCTCACCTCCATCGCGTCGTCATCCACCTCGTACTCTCGGCTGGCGTAGCGAGCGTCGCCGCGGACGTGCTCCAGGTACGGCCCGACCTCGCGGCGATAGACGCCCGTGTTGTCGGCGACGATCACGGCGCCGTCGGCGAGCTTCGGCTCGAGCTGCCGCAGGTAGTCGAGGTAATCCTCCTTTTGCGCATCGATCAGCACGAAGTCGAAGCGGCCGGACAGCAGCGGCAGCGCCCGCAGCGCGTCGCCCACGATCACCTTCACCTTGCCGCCCAGTCCGGCTTCCGTGGCGTTCGCCTTCACGAAGCGCGCGAGGTAGGGATTGGCCTCGATGCACGTGAGCCGTCCGCGCGGCGGTAGCGCGCCCGCGATGAGGATCGCCGAGTAGCCGAGCAGCGAGCCGATCTCGACCGCGCGCGTCGGACGATGCCGGTCGATGAGCCGACGGATGATGCGGCCCTTGGCGCGGCCGATCACGGGGATGTGCCACAGCCCCGTGGCGCGGTCCATCAAGCCAAGCATGCGCTTGGCTTTCTTGCTAGCCACGGGCGGCGGTGAGTCGTCCCGCGACCGTGTCGGGCACCGGGTACCGGCGCGTCGACGGCCCCGCCTTCACGATCTGCCCCGGCAGCGCGCGCCCGACGATCTCCTGCACGCGCCGACTGGCGGCGAGCAGCCGGTCGAGATCGATGCCGGTCGCGACATCCATCGCGTGCAGGCAGTGGACGAGGTCTTCCGTGCAGACGTTGCCGGAGGCGCCGGGCGCAAAGGGACAGCCGCCGAGGCCGCCGATCGACGCGTCGAAGTTGGTGACGCCGCATTCCATCGCGGCCAGGATGTTGGGAATGGCCATCGCGCGCGTGTCGTGCGTGTGCAGCGTCCACTCGACGCCGGCGAAGCGCGGCATGAGATGCTCGAGCACGCGCGAGACTTGCCGCGGATTGGCCATGCCCGTCGTGTCGGCAAGACCGATCGCGCGCGCGCCGATGTCCACGAGACGCCGCACGACGCTCTCGAGCTGCGCGAGTGGCACGTCGCCCTCGAACGGGCAGCCGAAGGAGGTCGAGATGCCGCAGCCCACGTGAACCTTCGCGCGCCTCGCGACCTCCATCACCGCCCCCAGTTTCTCGACCGACTCCGCGATCGTCATGTTGACGTTCGCCAGGTTGTGGCTTTCGCTCGCCGACAGCACGGTGTGGATGGCATCGACGCCGGCGTCGACCGCGCGCACCGCGCCCTTGTCGTTGGGCACGAGCGCCGCGTAGCGGGTGCCCGGGCGGCGGGTGATGCGCGCCATCACCGTCTCCGCGTCACGCAGCTGCGGCACCGCCTTGGGATGGACGAACGAGGTGACCTCGATGCGCGGCAGTCCCGCCGCCGACAGGAGGTCCACCACCTCGACTTTCGCATCGGTAGGGATGAACTCCGGCTCGATCTGGAACCCGTCACGGGTGCCGACCTCGCAGACGGTCACGCGGTCCGGTAATCGCATCGCAGGCCTCCGGTGGCTCAGGTGATCAAAACTTTAGCACGCCGTGGCGAACCCGACCGGGCGGCGCGCACATCCCAAGGGCATGACACCCAACATCGACATCCCCGACAAAGATCGCGCGGCCGTCGTCGATCTGCTCAACCGTCTGCTCTCGGACGAGTACGTGCTGTACACGAAGACCCGTAACTACCACTGGAACGTGACCGGGCCGCAGTTCAACGACCTCCACAAGTTCTTCGAGGCGCAGTACGAGGAGCTCAACGGGTTCGTTGACGACATCGCCGAGCGGGCCCGGCAGCTCGGCGGACGCGCGTTCGGCACGCTGGCGGAGTTTGCGAAGAGCGCGCGGCTGACGGAGCAACCGGGCACGGCGCCGGCGGCCAAGGAGATGCTCGCGACGCTTCTGGCCGACCACGAGACGGTGATTCGTACGCTGCGCGCCGACATCGGCCCGGTGACCGACCGTTACAAGGACGTCGGTACCAGTGACTTCCTCACCGGCCTGCTCGAGAAGCACGAGAAGATGGCCTGGATGCTCCGGGCGTTCCTCGGCTGATCACCGAGGCGCGGCCGGCCGCCGGCCGAACATGCCCATCCCGCGGTGGGTCATCACGATCTCGTCGTGCTGATTCAGCATCTCGGTGAACGTCCGCACGATGCCGCGGTCGGGCTTGCTCCGTGACGGCGTGACCTCGGCGATCGTGAAGCGCGCGCGCAGCGTGTCGCCGGGGCGCACGGGCTTGACCCAGCGGATCTCGTCCGAGCCGGGCGAGCCGAGCGACGCCGTGTCCTTGAGGAACGTGTCCCACAGCAGGCGCATCATGATGGCGACCGTCTGCCAGCCGCTGGCGATCAGACCACCATAGACGGTGTGCTTGGCGGCCGCCTCGTCGGTGTGAAAAGGCTGCGGATCGTAGTCGCGCGCGAACGCGATGATCTCGTCCTTCGTGAGCGTGCGCGTCGGCGACTCGCGCACCTGTCCCGGCGCGAAATCCTCGAGATAGAGCGGCACCGCGCGTCCTAGTACGAGCGCGGCATGCCGAGGACGTGCTCCCCGACGTAGGCCATCACGAGGTTCTGGTTCACCGGCGCCGTCTTGTAGAGCCGTGCCTCGCGGAACTTGCGCTCGATGTCGTATTCCTCGGCATAGCCGTAGCCGCCGTGACAGTCGATGCACGCGTTGCCCGCTTCCCACGCCGCCTCGGCCGCGAGGTACTTGGCCATGTTGGCTTCGGGGCCGCACGCCTCGCCCGCGTCGAACAGGGCGGCGGCCTTGTCGCGCATCAGCGCGGCCGCCTCCGTCGCCATGTGACCGCGCGCGATGGGGAACTGCACGCCTTGGTTGGCGCCGATGGGCTTGCCGAAGATGACGCGGCCGCCCGAGTAGGCCACCGCTTTCTCCGTGAACCAGCGGCCGTCGCCGATCGATTCGGACGCGACCAGGATACGCTCGGCGTTCATTCCCGAGAGGATGTACGAGAATCCCTTTCCTTCTTCACCGATCAGGCTGCCGGCGGGGATCTCCATGTCGTCGAAGAAGAGCGCGTTGGTGGAGTGGTTCATCATCATGCGCAGCGGCCGGATCTCGAAGCCCTTGATCCCGCGGATGTCGATGAGGAAGACGGACAGGCCATCCGTACGCCGCTTCACCTGCTCGACGGGAGTCGTGCGCGCGAGCAGGAGCATGAGATCGCTCTGCATCGCGCGCGAGATGAACATCTTGCGGCCGTTCACGATGTAGCGATCGCCGCGCCGCACCGCCGTCGTCTTCAGCTTCGTCGTGTCCGAGCCGGCGTCGGGCTCGGTCACGCCGAACGCCTGCAGCCGCAGCTCGCCGGTGGCGATCTTCGGCAGATACTGTCTCTTCTGCGCCTCGCTGCCGTGACGCAGCACCGTCCCCATGATGTACATCTGGGCGTGGCAGGCGGACGCGCTGCCGCCGTTGGCGTGTATCGTCTCGAGGATCAGCGCGCCATCGCGGATCGGCAGCCCCGCGCCGCCGAATTCTTGAGGTATGAGTGCGGCGAGGTAGCCGGCTTGCGTCAGCTCGTTGACGAACTTCTCCGGATACTCGCGCCGTGAGTCGAGGTCGCGCCAGTACTCACCGGGATAGCGCTTGCAGATTTCGGTGACGCCCGATTTGAGCGCGCGCTGCTCGTCGGTGAGGCCGAGGTTGATGATCGCCATCGTGGATCCCCTGTGTCAGCGCCCCTTGAACTGGGGCTTCCGCTTTTCGTTGAACGCGCGCACGCCTTCCAGCCGATCCTCGGTCACGACGGTGGCGTTGTAGGCCTCGATGGCGAGGATCATCGCCGTCTCGAGATCGGTCTCGCTGCCATACGCGATGGCTTTTTTTGCCTGGCGCACCGCGACCGGCCCGTTGCGGGCGATAGTCGTGGCGATCTCGGTGGCCTTCGCCTTGGCCTGGCCCGCCGACACCAGGTGATTGACGAGCCCGGCGGCCTTCGCCTCGTCGGCTCTCATGCGCCGGCCGGTGAAGATCAGCTCCTTGGCCAGCGGCGCGCCGATGATCCTCGGCAAGAGCTGCGTGCCGCCGATTCCGGGAAAGATTCCGAGCGTCGTCTCCGGCACGCCGAACACCGCCGTTTCCGACGCGACAACGAAGTCCGACAGGATGGCGAGCTCGCAGCCGCCTGCCAGCGCGAAGCCCTCCACGGCCGCGATGACCGGCGCCGGACACCGCAGCACCTTCATGGCCGCCTGCTCGAAGATGACGTGCTGTGCCCGCCAGGACTCGTCCGTCATGCCGTTGCGCTCTTTGAGATCGCCACCGGCGCAGAACGCCTTGTCGCCGCTGCCCGTGAACACGACCGCGCGAGTGTCCGGGTCGCGCGCGAGGGCGTCGAAGCAGGCGAGCAGGTCCTCGCCCATGGCCGTGTTCATCGCGTTCATCTGCTCTGGCCGGTCGAGGGTGACGGTGACGACGTGGCGATCATCGGAGCGGGTCACGAGCAGATGACGGTACGTCATACCAGTCCCTGCGATTGCATGCTGCGGACGTCGTCGAGCGTGTAGCCGAGCCAGGTGAGCACGTCGGCGGTGTCGTCGCCGAGCAGCGGCGGGACGCGGCGCACCCCGGGCCGCACGCCATCCCACTGGATCGGCAGACCCACCGATCGGTAATCGGAGAGACGCGGATGTCGCGCGCTCACCAGCATTCCGCTCGCCTCTGTCTGGGGATCCTGCAACACGCGATCCACCGTCTGAATGGGCGCCGCCGGCACGCCGGCCGCGCGCAGCCGGTCGAGCACGTCCTCGGTCTTGAGCTCGCGCGTCTTCATCGAGAGCGCGTCGATCAGCGCCGTGCGATGGCGGACGCGCGAGGGATTGTCCACGAACCTCGCGTCGGCGGCCACGGCGTCGGCGCCCAGCGCGTCGCACAGTCGCCGGAACAGCGCGTCGGATCCGGCCGCGATCATCGCGTAGCCATCCGCGGTGGGAAACGCCTGATAGGGCACGATCATCGCCGTGCCCGAGCCCTGCGCCTGGGGGATCTCGCCGGCGCTCAGATAGGCGAGCGCGTGATACGAGATCCACATCAGCGCCGTTTCGAAGAGCGCGGTGGTGACCTCCACGCCGCGGCCGGTGCGGTCACGCTCGCGCAGCGCGGCCACGATCCCGAGCGCGGCCCACATGCCGGTGCCCATGTCGACGATCGAGGTGCCCACGCGCGCGGGCTCCTGGCCGGGGTGACCGTTGACCGACATCAGCCCAGCGTACGCCTGCATCAGCGGGTCGTAGCCGGGCAAGTGAGCGAGCGGGCCGCGCGCGCCGAAGGCGGTGATGGCGCAGTAGACGAGACGCGGGTTCAGGCCGCCGGCGCCGGCGAAATCGAGGCCGAGGCCGGCGGCCACGCCGGCACGCAGACTCTGCACGAATACGTCGGCGCGCTTGACGAGGCGCTTCAGAACGTCGACGCCGCCTTCGCGCTTGAGGTCGAGGCACAGGCTCTTCTTGTTGCGGTTGAACGCCATGAACGTCGCGCTCTCGCGGCCCCAGAACGGCGGCGCCCACGCTCGGGCGTCGTCGCCGCGGCCGGGACGCTCGACCTTGATGACCTCCGCCCCCATGTCGCCGAGAATTTGCGTGCAGAACGGACCGGCCACGTTCTGTGTCAGGTCTACGACCACGATGCCTTCGAGGGGAAGCGCCACGGACCGAAGTGTAGCGTGTCGGCGCCGCGACAGCGAGCCGCTGCCGCCGTTACTTGTTCGCCGGCATGGCCAGCAGCTGCTCGACGAGCCGCCGGGCCGTCTCGCCGTTCCACGCGCGCGACCCCGCCACGCGGCCCACCAGGTTGCCGGCGCGATCGATCAGGTACGCGGTGGGCGGACCGAACACCCCGTACACACGCCCGGTCGTGTCCCCGCTCTCGTCGACGAGCACGGGCGCCGTGTACCGTCGCTCCTCGACCGTGCGGCGCACGAGGTCCGGGGGCTCGCGGAACGCGATCAGCCGGACCTCGAGGCCCCGAGCCTTGTAGCGATCATACAGAGCGTTGACGGAAGGCAACTCCTCCCGGCAGGTTGGTCACCACGTCGCCCAGAAGAACAGCATCACGACCTTGCCGCGCAGCTCGGCGAGTGTGGCATTGCGGCCCTCGAGATCGGGGAGCGAGAACGCGGGCGCCGGCCGCGGCGGATCGTACTCCTGGATCTGCAGGGAGGCGAAGTCCGGCGCGGCCAGCGCGGGCACCGCGGCCGCCATCACGGCGGCCGCGGTGAAGGCGACGAGCAATCTCACTTCGCGCCCGAGTCCTTGAAGGCCTGCAGCACTTCCTCGGGCTTCAGCAGATCGAGCGCGTTCGTCTGCACTTTCTTGTAGCGGACGACTCCCTCGCGATCGATGACGAAGTACGCACGCTTGCCGTAGCGATAAATGGGACTCTGCTCGTTCGTCTCGAGGGCATCGTACTGTGGCAGCATCTGTCGCCGAAAGTCGGCCAACAGCACGTGCTTG
>DASTCJ010000081.1:0-3267 GCA_035605575.1 Candidatus Methylomirabilota bacterium | reverse complement strand
CGCTGGCGTGTCCGATGAATGAGGCGCGACCGATGCTCACCGTGCTCATGCACGAGCTCGCCGCACGACCGCCGCAGGGCGCGGTGGTCGGCGTGGCCGTGCAGGCGCATGCGATCGCGCGACGCGCCGTGCCCGGAATGCTCGGACGTCCCGCCGCTCCAGCCGTCCGTGATCTCGCCACGGTTCTCTCGCGGCTGGCTGCGCTCGTGGGCGCCGACAATGTGAGCGGTCTCGCGGCCGCCGACTCGCATCATCCCGACGCGTGGACGCCGGCGCCGATGTGCCCCGACGACGATGCCCAGAGCGTGCCCGACGCCAGTCCCGAGCCCGCGCTCGCGTTCCGCCGGCTCCGGCCGCCGCGTCGAGTGAGCGTCGACACCGATGGCGGCCGTCCGTGCGCCGTTCACGGGGCGCTGAGTGACGTGGCGCGCGTGGTCCGCTGCGCCGGTCCGTGGCGCAGCTCCGGACAGTGGTGGGACAGCGAGCGCTGGGCGCGCGAGGAGTGGGACGTGGCGCTCGACGATCACACGGTCATCCGCCTTCTTCACGATCCGCTCGCGGATACCTGGCTTCTCGATGGTGCCTACGACTAGCTTTGTCGAGCTGCACGCGCAGAGCGCCTTCTCGTTCCTCGAGGGCGCCGAGCAACCGGAGACGGTCGCCCACGAGGCAGCGCAGCGCGGCATGAGCGCCATCGCTCTCGTCGATCGCGATGGCGTGTACGGCGCCGCGCGGTTCCATCGGGCCGCGGTCGACGCGGGAATCCGGGCATTGGTGGGCAGCGAGCTCACCCTCGCCGACGGGGCGCGGCTGCCGCTCCTCGTCGAGGATCGAGAGGGCTGGCAGAACCTGTGTCGGGCGATCACCGCCGCCAAGCTCGGCGCGCCGAAGGGACGCACGGCGCTGACGCTCCAGGATCTCGCGCCGTACGCGAGCGGGCTCGTCTGTCTCACCGGCGGCGCCCACGGCCCGCTCGCCGCCGCCGTGCGACGCGGTGATCGTGCCGAGGCGCGCCGCCGGCTGGACCATCTCGCCGGCATCTTCGGTCGGGCCAACACGTTCGTCGAGGTTCAGCGGCACTTCGACCGCGGGCAGGAGCGCGAGCTCGAGCGGCTGGTGGCGCTCGCCCGCGAGGCGCGCGTGCCGCTGATCGCGACCAACCAGCCGCTCTACGCGCGGGCGGGGGGCCGCGCCGTCGCCGACGTCTTTGCCTGCCTGCGCGAGAAGACCGATCTCGATCACGCCGGTCGCCGGCTGCTGGCGAACAACGAGCGGCGGCTGCGCGACGCCGCCGAGATGCGCGACGCCTTCCACGATCTTCCCGACGCGGTGAGCGCGAGCAGCGAGCTGGCGCTGCGGCTCGGCTTCACGCTGAAGGACCTCGGCTATCGCTTCCCCGACTTTCCGCTGCCGCCGGGCTCGAGCGCGCTCGCGCATCTGCGCGATCTCACCGCGTGCGGCGTGCGCGCGCGCTACGGCGCGCGCGGTCCGCTGGCCGAGCGGGCCCGCCGGCAGGTGGAGCACGAGCTGGCCATGATCGGCCGCCTCGATCTGGCCGGCTATTTCCTCATCGTCTGGGACATCGTGGAGTTCTGTCGCGCCAACGACATCCTCGTGCAGGGCCGTGGCTCGGCCGCCAACAGCGCCGTCTGCTATGCGCTCGGTATCACCGCCGTCGACCCGGTCGGCATGGAGCTGCTCTTCGAGCGCTTTCTCTCCGAGTCACGCGGCGAGTGGCCGGACATCGATCTCGATCTGCCGAGCGGCGAGCGCCGCGAGCGCGTCATCCAGTACGTCTATCGACGTTACGGCCGGCACGGCGCCGGCATGACCGCCAACGTCATCAGCTATCGCGGTCGCAGCGCCGCGCGCGAGGTGGGCAAGGTGCTCGGCCTGCCGGCGGAGATGCAGGATCGCCTCGCGCGTCTGGTGGAGAACTGGGGATATCAGGATCCCGAGGCGGTGCTCACGCGCCATCTCCACGAGGCGGGGTGTGACACGCGCCATCCGCGCATCCAGAAGTTCGCCGCGCTGTGGACGCGGCTGCAAGATCTCCCGCGCCATCTGGGCCAGCACTCGGGCGGCATGGTGATCGCGGCCGGTCGCCTCGACGACGTGGTCCCCCTCGAGCCGGCCACCATGCCCGGGCGCGTGGTGGTCCAGTGGGACAAGGATGACTGCGCGGCGCTCGGTATCGTCAAGGTCGATCTGCTCGGGCTGCGCATGATGTCGGCGCTGCAAGAGGCGATCACGCTGGTGAGCGAGACCGGTGGCCACGTGGATCTCGCACGGCTGCCGCCGGACGATCCCGACGTCTATCGTCTGCTCCAGCGGGCGGACACCATCGGCGTGTTCCAGGTGGAGAGCCGCGCTCAGATGGCCACGCTTCCGCGGATTCATCCGGAGCGCTTCTATGACCTCGTAGTGCAGATCGCGATCATCCGCCCTGGACCGATCGTGGGCGACATGGTCCATCCCTATGTCCGTCGCCGGCGCGGGCGCGAGGCGGTCACTTACGCGCATCCCAGTCTCGAGCCCATCCTCGCGCGCACGCTTGGCGTCCCGCTCTTCCAGGAGCAATTGCTCCGCATGGCCATGGTGGCCGCCGGCTTCACGGGGAGCGAGGCCGAGGAGCTCCGGCGCGCGTTCGGCTTCAAGCGCAGCGAGCGCCGCATGGCCGAGGTGGAGGTGAAGCTGCGCGAAGGGATGAGCCGTCAGGGCATCACCGGCAAGGCCGCCGACGAGATCGTCCACCAGGTGACGTCGTTCGCGCTGTATGGCTTTCCGGAGTGCGTCGTTGGTGGGACACACGTGCTCGATGCCGACACCGGAAGGCGCGTGCCCATTGAAGACGTCGTGAACGGCCGGATCGCTTTGCGCTACACACTCGCCTGCGACAACGAGCTGCGACTACAGCGCCGTCGTGTGACTCGGGCGACGGCAAGTGGCTTCCGGATGGTCTATCGCCTTCTCACAGCTCTCGGCCGAGAAATTGTCGCAACGGCCGAGCATCCACTCCTGACGATGGACGGCTGGCGCGCACTCGCGGCGCTCGGCCCTGGTGACCGGATTGCTGCCGCGCGGGCACTGCCCGCGCTGGGCCGGAGACGCTGGCCGCGGCATCGTTTGATTGTGCTGGCGGGATTGCTTGCCGAAGGCAACCTCTGTGGCGCTCGTGACAAACGCTTCCCGGCGGAGATCTTCGAGTTGCACGCAGCGGACGTCGCATTTTTGCTTGCGCGCCTCTGGGACGGAGATGGGTCAGTG
>DASTCJ010000049.1:0-7103 GCA_035605575.1 Candidatus Methylomirabilota bacterium | reverse complement strand
ATCGACGGCAAGGTTTGGCACCTCGATGTCGGCTCATCGCATCCTGGGGCTGGAGCAGGTCCCAAGGGTTGGGCTGTTCGCCCATTAAAGCGGTACGTGAGCTGGGTTTAGAACGTCGTGAGACAGTTCGGTCTCTATCTGTCGCGGGCGGAGGACGTTTGACGGGAGCTGCCCCTAGTACGAGAGGACCGGGGTGGACGGACCTCTAGTGTGCGAGCTGTTCCGCCAGGAGCACCGCTCGGTAGCTATGTCCGGCAGGGATAAGCGCTGAAAGCATCTAAGCGCGAAACCCGCCTGAAGATGAGACGTCCCGGGGCGCAAGCCCCCTGAAGGGCCCTGGTAGATGACCAGGTTGATAGGCCGGAGGTGTAAGCGCTGTGAGGCGTTCAGCTGACCGGTACTAATCGCCCGTGCGGCTTGACCACGTTGGACTCATACATCAATTCGTGGGAAACGCGTCTGGCTGCACTCGAGGATCTCCGTGTTTGGTGGCGGCGGGGCAACCCGCCGCTTCATCTCGATTCCCGGTGGCGATGCCGGAGGGGCCACACCCGTTCCCATCCCGAACACGGAAGTTAAGCCCTCCTGGGCCGATGGTACTGCGTGGGCAACTGCGTGGGAGAGTAGGTCGCTGCCGGGGTAATTCAGCGAGCGCCCGGGTCTTCGGATCCGGGCGCTCGTGCGTTCAGCCGAGGAGCGCCGACCCGATGCTCAACGCGAAGCCGAGCACGGTCACGGCGATGCAAGCCGCAGCGAGCACGTAATCGATGCCGCGCTCCGGGCGCCGCTCGGCAAGGGAAAGCGCGAATCCCGTCCCGAAGCCGCCGAGGAAGCCGCCGGCGTGCGCGACGTTGTTCACGCCCGGCATGAAAAAGCCAAAGATGAAGAGGATCAGCGCCCACTGACCGTACTGACGCAGGATCATCGTGCCGAAGGTGCCGCCGCGTTTCTGACCGAAGGCCACGATGGCGCCGAGCAGACCGAAGATCGAGCCGGAGGCGCCGATGGTGAACGGATGGCCGAGCAGATTCGACGCGACGAAGCCGACGGCGCCGGCCACGGTGAAGATCACGACCAGGCGCGCCGGGCCATAGATTTCCTCCACGGCCGGGCCGAGCTGCCGGATCCACAGTACGTTGAAAATGATGTGGAGGAGCCCGCCGTGCAGATAGATGGCGGTGACCACCGTCCACCAGCGACCGAGCGCCCACGGAATCGATCCGGCGGCGCCGAGATTGAACAGCGCTTCGGCGCCCGGCGAGAACGCGTCGAAGATGCCGCGCGGGGCGAGCGCGGCGCGTGGGTCGACCACCAGGCTGGCGACGTACAGGACGATGCAGACGACGGTGACTACGTCGGTGAAGTTGCGCCGTCGGAAGAGACGTCCCAGCGGACCAGCGAAGCCCCACATCCCCGGATTGCGGCGGCCGCACACGAGACAGACGGGCGCATCGGCGTTGGTCAGCCGACCACATGTCGGGCAGAGGATCGATCCGGACGTCTTACGAAACATCGGCCTCGTCGTCTGGCGTCTCCGTCAAGCGATAGCGCTCGTCGAGCCAGACGCCGAGGTCGATGAGCCGGCAGGTCTGCGAGCAGAACGGACGATGCGGGTTGCCGTCCCACGTCGTCCGCGCGCGGCATGTCGGACACCGCACACCGCGCGTCGTCATCGCTCGGGATGGTACCGGGCGGCGACAAAGTGTGTCAACTCAAGCACTTTCGCGTTGACACCCCGCGACGTGTCACGTACAGTTGCGTCGATTTTGCTCACGGTTTTCCCAGCGACCTCAGGAGACCCACGATCATGAATCGCAAGCTCTTCGCCGCCCTGCTCGTCGGGCTGGTTGCGCTCGTCGCGGTGCCCACCGCCTTCGGCCAGGCGGCGCACCCGGCCGGCGGTGAGGCCAATTTGAGGATTCCCGACCTCGGCCAGGTGCACGTCGCCGGCGCCAGCGGCCGCTCGCTGCTGATGGTCGGGCTCGGCGTGTGCGTGCTCGGCCTCGTCTTCGGTCTCGTGATTTACAGCCAGCTGAAGAACCTGCCGGTTCACGCGTCGATGCGCGAGATCTCCGAGCTGATCTACGAGACGTGCAAGACCTACCTCGTGACCCAGGGCAAGTTCATTCTCATCCTCGAGGTGTTCATCGGCATCATCATCGTTCTCTACTTCGGGTTTTTGCTGCACTTCGAGGCCGCGCGAGTGCTCATCATTCTGCTCTTCAGTCTGATCGGCATCGCCGGCAGCTACGGCGTGGCGTGGTTCGGTATCCGGATCAACACCTTCGCGAACTCGCGCACCGCCTTCGCCAGCCTGCGCGGTCTCGCCTATCCGGTGTACGACATTCCGCTCAAGGCCGGGATGTCCATCGGCATGCTGCTGATCAGCGTCGAGCTCTTCTTGATGCTCTGCATCCTGCTGTTCATCCCCGGCGAGTACGCGGGTCCGTGCTTCATCGGCTTTGCCATCGGCGAGTCGCTCGGCGCGGCCGCCCTTCGGATCGCGGGCGGCATCTTCACGAAGATCGCGGATATCGGCTCGGACCTGATGAAGATCGTGTTCAACATCAAGGAAGACGACGCGCGGAACCCCGGCGTCATCGCCGACTGCACCGGCGACAACGCCGGCGACTCCGTTGGCCCCAGCGCCGACGGGTTCGAGACCTACGGCGTCACCGGCGTCGCCCTGATCTCGTTCATTCTGCTGGCGGTGAGGGAGCCCAGCGTTCAGGTCCAGCTGCTGGTGTGGATCTTCATGATGCGCGTGCTGATGGTCATCGCCAGCGGCGCGTCGTACCTGATCAATGCGGCCATCGCCCGCGGTCGCTACGCGACGGCGACGCGGATGAATTTCGAGGCCCCGCTGACGACCCTCGTCTGGCTCACGTCGATCGTGTCGGTGTTCATGACCTATGTCGCCTCGTACGTCCTCATCCCTGATCTCGGCGACGGCACGCTATGGTGGAAGCTGTCGACGGTCATCACATGCGGGACCCTGGCCGGCGCCATCATTCCGGAGCTGGTGAAGGTCTTCACCTCGACCGAATCGAGCCACGTACGCGAGGTGGTAACGTCGTCGCGCGAGGGCGGCGCCTCCTTGAACGTCCTGTCCGGTTTCGTCGCCGGCAACTTCAGCGCCTACTGGCTCGGCATCGTCATCGTCCTGCTCATGGGCATCGCCTTCGCGATCAGCACGCTCGGCCTCGGCGCGTTGATGGTGGCCCCGGCGGTCTTCGCGTTCGGGCTCGTCGCCTTTGGCTTCCTCGGAATGGGTCCGGTCACGATCGCCGTCGATTCGTACGGACCCGTCACCGACAATGCACAGTCGGTTTTCGAGCTCTCCGTGATCGAGCAGATTCCCAACGTGAAGGAGCAGATCCGCCGCGACTACGGGTTCGACGCGAAGTTCGACGTGGCCAAGGACCTGCTGGAGGAGAACGACGGCGCCGGCAACACGTTCAAGGCGACGGCAAAACCGGTGCTGATCGGCACGGCCGTGGTCGGTGCCACCACCATGATCTTCTCGATCATCGTCGTCCTCACGTCCGGCCTGACGCAAAATCTCGACCGCCTCTCGCTGCTGCATCCGCCGTTCCTGCTCGGGCTGATCACCGGCGGCGCCGTGATCTACTGGTTCACGGGCGCGGCGACGCAGGCCGTGTCGACGGGCGCCTACCGCGCCGTGGAGTTCATCAAGGCCAACATCCGTCTGGAGGGCGCGACCAAGGCGTCCGTCGAGGACAGCAAGAAGGTCGTCGAGATCTGCACGCAGTACGCCCAGAAGGGGATGTTCAACATCTTCCTCACGGTGTTCTTCTCGACGCTCGCCTTCGCGTTCTTGGAGCCGTACTTCTTCATCGGCTATCTCATCTCGATCGCGCTCTTCGGCCTCTATCAGGCGGTCTTCATGGCCAACGCCGGCGGCGCCTGGGACAACGCGAAGAAGATCGTCGAGACGGAGCTGAAGGAGAAGGGCAGCGCCCTGCACGCCGCCACGGTTGTCGGCGACACCGTCGGCGATCCGTTCAAGGACACCTCCTCGGTTGCCATGAACCCCGTCATCAAGTTCACCACGCTATTCGGCCTCCTAGCGGTGGAGCTCGCCGTGAGTCTTTCGGCCGCGAGCGGACCGACGCTGTCGCGCACGCTCAGCGTGGTCTTTTTCCTGCTCTCGACGGTGTTCGTCTGGCGCTCGTTCTACGGCATGCGAATCCGCGGCGGCGAGCCGGCGGTCGCCTCCCGGCCAGTCGGGGCGGTCGCGAGGGGCAAGTAGCGCCGCGTTGGACTCGCTCTCCGAGGCCTCGAGCGCGGCCGGGCGGTTCCTGTTCGACGTTGCTCGCGGAGCCTATTCACTCGATGACCTGGTTCGCTGGGGCGGCTACGTCGCCCTGGCCGCGATCGTCTTCACCGAGACGGGACTGCTCATCGGCTTCTTTCTGCCCGGCGACTCGTTGTTGATCACGGCGGGTCTGGTCGCCGCGACGGGTCTGCTCGACATCTGGTGGCTCAACGCGATCTTGATCGCGGCCGCCATTGCCGGTGACAGCGTCGGATATGCCATCGGCTATCGCGTGGGACCGCGTCTGTTCACGCGGGAAGAGTCGCTGCTGTTCCGTCCGTCGCACGTGGAGCGAACACGCCAGTTCTACCAGCGCCACGGAGCCAAGACGATCGTCATCGCCCGCTTCGTGCCGATCATCCGCACGTTCGCGCCGGTGGTCGCTGGCGTGGGACAGATGGAGTACCGGCGCTTCCTTATCTACAATGTCGCGGGCGGCGTGGGATGGGTCACCAGCATGACGTGGGCGGGCTATCTTCTGGGACAGACGATCCCAAACATCAGCGAGCACATCCACGTGGTCGTCGTCATCGTGATCGCGTTGTCGCTGATCCCGATCGCGGTGGAGCTGTACAAAGAGCGACGTCGGCGATCGGCGTAGCCGCCGGCGGACTCGCCGTGGCGGCCGGCCGCCTGCCGCTCCCGCTGGCGCTCTGGCTCGGCCGGCGACTCGGAGACGTCGCGTATGCCGCGCTGCCGCGCCGGCGCCGCCTGGCGCTCGTCAACCTCGGTCGTGCGTATCCGGAGCTCCCGGCGTCGGAGCGGCGCCGCCTGGCGCGTCGGGCGGCTCAGCATCTCGGCATGACGCTGCTCGAGCTTCCGCGCCTGCTGACGGCGCCGATCGAGGAGACCCTGGCGCGTATCCGCCTCGACGGCGTCGAGCACCTCCACGCGGCCATGCGTGCTCATGGCCGCGCGCTCGTATTGACCGCCCACCTCGGGAACTGGGAGATCCTGTGCGCCGCGCACCGCCTGACCGACCACGGCTTGTCGGTGGTCGTCCGTCCACTCGACGCGCCGTGGCTCGACGCGGTCGCCGCGCGACTGCGGCGCCGGACCGGCGTCGACCTGATCGACAAGCGCGGCGCGCTACGTCCGGTGCTGGAGGCGCTCCGCCGCGGTCGGATGGTCGGCATCCTGATGGATCAGAATGTGGCGCGGCGCGAGGGCGTCTTCGTGAACTTCTTCGGACATCCGGCGTCGACGTCGCGATCGATCGCGCTGCTGGCCGTCCGCACCGGCGCCCCCATCGTCCCGATCTTCGCGCGGCGCAGCGGCGGCATCGATCACACCGTTGTCATCCGGCCGGCGCTGCCGTTCCCGGCATCGAATGATCCCGAGGCGGCGGTCGTCGAACTGACAGAACGATGCACTGTGCAGATCGAGGCGGCGATCCGCGAGGCGCCCGAGCAATGGCTGTGGTTCCACGACCGCTGGAAGACGCGTCCGGTGGGAGAGGCGCGCTGATGCGGTCGATCTGGCCGGTGCTCGCCCTGGTGCTCATCGCCGGGTCGGCGACAGCGGCGATCGACGTGGACCTTACCCGCTATACCGAGGCCGAGCGCGCCGGCGCGGCGGTGGCCGTGACGGGCCGAGTCTTTGCCGAGCGGCGCAAGGTCGACGGGCCCGACCTGCCGCTCGAGGGCGCCAGCGTGGTCGCCGTACCGCGATCGGAGGCGCTGCTCCGACGCTTCGAGTACCTCCGGGAGAGCGCGCGGGACTCGGCCACGGCATATCGGGACGCCGCCATGCTCATGCAACGGGCGCGCGAGGCCTACGAGCGCGAGCTCTGGGAGGCCGGGGCACCGCAGCTGGTGCGCAACGCCGTGGTCGATTCGACGGGCCACTTCGATCTGGGGTCCCTCCCCGAAGGCCCCTGGATGATCGTCGCCGTCTGGGATCGTGTCGTGAACGCCAAAGTTACCAAGCCGGACACCAAAAAGCGCGACCTCTATCTGCCGACTCCCCGGCTCACTGGCTATCGTGCTCGGCTTGTCTGGCTACGCGAGGTTGCGGTGAGTCGTGCCGATCCGGCCTCGCTCGAGCTGACCGACCGGAACGTCTGGTTCAGCGGGGTGGTGGAGGAGCGGCTGCAGGACGCCGGCCGACCGACGGGCCGGCGTCCTCGCTAGCCTCTTACTTCTTCATCTCGGTCTTCTTGGGGGCGGAGGCGCTGACGTTCATCGCGGTCGCCTTGCCCTCGTGGTCCATGTACTTAACGGTGACCCGGTCGCCAGCGGCGAGGTCCTTGGCCATCGTATCCTTGCCGCCCTTCTTCACCTTGGTCTTCTCGTCGACGGCGAAGGTCCACTCGGCGTCCTTGCCCTTGTCCTTGCCTGCGACGACGATGCTGTCCGGTGACGCCGACTTCACCGTTCCCGTCGCCGTCTTCGTCGCGGCCTTCTTCGTCGACGCATCCTTCTTGTCACTCATCTTGGTGTCGGCGGCCGGCTTCTTGTCGGTGGTCGTCGTCGGCGTCTGAGCGGCGGCGGACCCGACGGTGCCAGCAACGAACGCGACGCCTAGCAGCACAGCAAACAGTCTCTTCACGGAACTCCTCCAGGTAATAGGTTGACTGCCCACAACCGCGACCTCGCTTCCCCTAAGCGTCCACGTTACTTGAGCCGGCGCGGTTGCGCACCTAGTTGGTCGGGCGAACATTTGACCCGACCTGTGAACCATGGTAAAAATGACCAAGCTTTCCTCTTCTATGGCGATTCGGGCCCATTTACGCGTCGCATCACTGGGTTTCTCGCTGATTTTG